>CAZAGV010000024.1:0-13250 GCA_964484975.1 uncultured Candidatus Pelagibacter sp. | reverse complement strand
AATGCAGAGGGTCCTATAACTTTTTTTGAAAGAATATATATAGGTTACAGCTATACCCCAATGGGAAGTATAATAGGTGCTGCATGGGGTTTTGTAGATTGGGGAATTGCTGGGATGATTTTTGCTTGGTTGTATAATAAAATAAATAATAATTAGCACAGCATAAACACAAAAAAACTTTTAGGTGGTCTTTATTCCTTTGGTAAACTTTCAGTATTTGTTTTTTTTATAAAAGATACACCTAAGACATATATGTGTATTTGTTTAAGAATTTCAAGATCTTGTATTTAGATAAGACTTACATACATGACAGGTATGGAACTAAATAAATTTACAAATAAATCAAAAGAGATAATTAATTCTGCTCAAGTTTTAGCTATGATGAATAATCATCAAGTGCTCAAAACTATTCATCTTTTAAAACCACTTACTGAAGAAGATGATTTTAGAAATCACTTAACAAATGCAGGCGTTGATTATAGCAAATTACAAAATTCAATTCAGGAGAATTTAAATAAACTTCCAAAAGTTTCAGAGGATAATGAACAAATTAGTGCTGCAAAAGATTTCATTATTACTGTTGAAAACGCAAAATTAATTTCAAAAGAAAAAAAATATGATTTTGTTGGTTTAGATAGTTTGTTTGAAGCAATTATTAAGTCTGATGAGTATTTAAAACTTTTAAAAAATTCAGGTTTTGATTTTTCAAAATATAAAAAAATCATTAAAGAAAGTAGAAATGGAAGCAATATCAATGAAGCTAATGGCGAAGATCAACAAAATGTGCTTAAAAAGTACACAATTGATGTTACTCAAAAAGCATTAGATGGAAAACTTGATCCAGTAATTGGAAGAGAAGAAGAAATTCGAAGAACTATTCAAGTTTTATCAAGAAGAACTAAAAATAACCCTGTTTTAATCGGAGAACCTGGGGTTGGTAAAACAGCTATAATTGAAGGATTAGCACAAAGAATTGCAAAAAATGATGTGCCTGAAAGTTTAAGAAATAAGAAATTATTATCTTTAGATTTATCAGGAATGGTTGCAGGCTCTAAGTTTAGAGGTGAGTTTGAAGAACGATTAAAAAATGTTTTAAAAGAAATTGATAAACAAGATGGAAAAGTAATTTTATTTATTGATGAATTACACACTTTAGTTGGAGCAGGAGCCGTTGATGGATCAATGGATGCATCTAATATGCTAAAACCTGCATTAGCTAGAGGTGAACTACATTGTGTTGGTGCTACAACTTTAACGGAATACAGAAAATATATTGAAAAAGATGCAGCTCTAACAAGAAGGTTTCAACCTGTTCAAGTAGCAGAACCAACTGTTGAAGACACCATTTCTATTTTAAGAGGATTAAAGGAGAAATATGAATTACATCACGGTGTTCATATAACTGATAATGCAATTGTGTCAGCAGCAGTGTTATCTAATAGATATATTTCAGATCGTTTTTTACCCGATAAGGCAATTGATTTAATTGATGAGGCATCCAGTAGATTAAAAATGCAAATTGATAGTAAACCAGAAGAAATTGATGCCATGGATAGAAAAATCATTCAGTTAAAAATTGAACGAGAAGCTTTAAAGAAAGAAACTGACAATCAATCAAAAGAACGATTAGAAGTAATTGAAAAAAACATAGAAGATTTAGAGGCTCAATCTAAAGCCCAATCCAAAGATTGGATGAAAGAAAAAAATGATATGCAAAATATCAAAAAAATTAAAGAAGAGATTGATAAATCTAAACAACAGTTAGACAATTATCAAAGATCTGGTGAACTGAATAAAGCAAGTGAATTGATGTATGGTAAAATACCAGAGCTTGAAGAAAAATTAAAATCTTTATCTAAAGAAGCAGAGAAGATTAAAAGCATTAATAAAGATGTTCATGAAAGCGATATTGCACAAATCATCTCGAAATGGACTGGTATCCCATTAAATAAATTAGTTGGCAGCGAAAAAGATAAATTAATTAATTTGCAAAATATTTTATCTAAAAAAGTAATTGGTCAGTATGAGGCAATTGAAAGTGTTTCAAATGCAATTAAAAGATCAAAAGCTGGTATCCAAGATCCAAATAGACCGCTTGGATCATTTTTATTCTTAGGTCCAACTGGGGTTGGTAAAACTGAATTATCAAAAACCTTAGCAGACTTTTTGTTTGATAATCAAAAAACGTTAGTTCGAATTGATATGTCAGAGTACATGGAAAAACACTCTGTTAGTAGATTAATTGGATCTCCCCCAGGTTATGTTGGTTATGATCAAGGTGGATTATTAACTGAAGCTGTAAGACGTAAACCTTATCAAGTAATTTTATTTGATGAAGTAGAAAAAGCTCACCCTGATGTCTTTAACATATTGTTACAAGTTTTAGATGATGGACGTTTAACAGATGGACAGGGTAGAACGGTTGATTTTAAAAATACTATTATCATTTTAACTAGTAATTTAGGTAGTCAGTTTATCTCAAATAATAAAGATAAAGAAATTACTAAAGAGATTAAAGACCAAGTAATGGAGATGGTTAAAAACCACTTTAAACCTGAGTTTTTAAACCGATTAGATGATATTATTGTCTTTGATCGATTGAACAATGAACAAGTTGAGAGAATTACTTCATTACAGATCAATCAATTAAGAAATGTATTATTAGATCAAAAAATCGAGCTTGAAGTAAGTGATAGTGCTATTCAATGGATTGCAAAAAGTGGTTTTGATCCAATTTATGGGGCAAGACCCATTAAAAGAGCAATTCAAAAAGAAATTTCAAATCCAATTGCAAACTTTATTTTAGAAAATAGTAATGAAGAGCTAAATAAAATCTTCGTAGATTATAAAGACAATAAACTAATAGTTTCAAAAGGGATTGATAATCAAAAAGCTGCTTAATGTTAGTTAATTTGTCACAAATAAAATTAATTTTATAAGCTAAAAGACCTATATGAAAAAAGGTCATAAACATAAAAAAGCTCATAAGCATAAAGAGCATTAAAGGCCAAAAATACTTTAAAAAAAAAATTAAAAAAATATTTTTTAAAATTTTAAAAAAAAAATAATTTATTTGATCTAAGTCAAAGCATTTCTTATTTAATCTAATAAATATCAACTAGTTATGGAAAAATTAAATTGGTTAAAATCAGGTATTATTTTAGGAAGCGTTTTCTTTCTTGCTGTTCTTTTGGTCAAACCAATAGGTGTTTCAACTCAATTTGTTATCTTGGACGCAATCATTGGTGATACGATTAATACTGAGTTAATTACTGAGACGAATGACGGCAAAATCCAAAGTACAAATTCTTATTTAAATAAGTCAGGGGCTAAGTATGCTAAATCAGCTAATCAACCCTTAAATTATGGTTTTATTTTCGTTATAGCGCTTGCAATTGGAGCTTTTATTTCTTCTCGTTTAAGAAACGGGGTAGACCAAAGTGAAAAACTTTCTCCCAAGATTTGGAACGACAAATTCGGAAATTTCTCAAACAAAAGGTTTTTAGTTACTTTTGTTTCTGGGTTTGTAGTTCTTTTTGGTGCCCGTTTAGCAGGAGGGTGCACTTCTGGCCATATGATGAGTGGACTAATGCAGACATCTTTATCAGCATATTTATTTACACTTGGTACATTTCTTGCAGCAATACCCACTGCATTAATTGTGTATGGTAAATCTACAAACAGAAAGAGATCTAAATGAATATTTTTTTAGCACTATTGATAGGTGGATTTTTTGGTTTTGCTTTAGATAGAGTAAGAGCTTCTAACCCAAATTATATTGTTTCAATGCTTAAATTAGAAAATCTTTATTTAATGAAGGTTATTTTGTTTGCAATAGGGTTTGCTAGTACATTAATGTTTCTAGGTCAAATATTAGGAATTATTGAAATTGGTCATATGTCTGTCAAAGCATCATACTTTGGTGTTGTCTTAGGAGGTATAATATTAGGAATTGGATGGGCTGTATCTGGGTATTGTCCTGGCACAGGTATTGCAGCTGCTGCTTCAGGTAGAATAGATGCGATAACTTTTATACTTGGTGGTCTCTTAGGCGCGTTTGTTTATATGTTGCTTTATGATTTATTAATTGACTCTGCTATAATGAACTCATTCTTGGGAGGTAAAGTAACCTTGGGCACTATTCCAGGTTCAAAATTTGAAGGAATTTTTACTATAAGAGGAGATGTCTTAGGAATTGTTATTGGAATACTATTTATGTTTGTGGCTTATAAATTTCCTGAAAAATATAAAAAAGTAAAAAAAGCAAGCAATCTCTAGATTTAATTAAAATCAATAACAATTAAATAATTGTTATTGATAGAAATTAGTGAATATTTTTTGCATTCTTCATTACGCGCTGTAAGCTAAATCCTTTATTACACAGTTTAATCAATCCTGAGATATTATTTATGCCTTGTGCCCTTGCTTTATTTAATAAATACAAAAATAACCTTGCTGTAATCCAACAATCTCCTATTGCTGAGTGTCTTACTTGATCATTTGTTTTAATATTAAAATGTTCACAAAGATTTGAAAGTTCATAGCTCTTTAGATCAGGATACAGTCCAGCAGTTAAAAAAATAGTATCAATTGGTTGAATGATTTTCATTCTATTTGCAAGATTTGTACCCTTAGCATTATTTTTTAAAAAATTGATATCAAAATCAATATTATGTCCTACTAAAATGCTTTTTTTTAAAAATTTTAATATTTTATCTTCAATCTCAATCAATGTTGGTTTATCTATAACATCTTCATCTTTAATATTATGGATTAATGTCGATTCTTTTGGAATTTTTATTTGGGGATTTACTAATTCATTTAATACATAATCTTTTTGAATTTTAAAATTATTAATCTTTAAACAAGCAACTGATATAATTTTATCACCTCTTGAAACATTTAGCCCTGTTGTCTCAGTATCTAAAATAGAAAAGTTAGATTGATCAAGCGTTACTCGATTGAATAATTTTTGTTTCTCAAAGTAATATTTGATTTTATTAAAAATATTCTTCACCAATATCTACCCTAACCCTTTGTTTTAATTCTTTTATTTTTTTGAGATAAATTTTTAAAACTTTTTTTTCTCTTTCAAGTAATAATTTTGGATTAATAAAATTTTTAATCGTAAGACCTTGTTTAGCTCGCTCAATTTGATTTTTAAGTAATATATTTGACATAAAACGTTGGGCATTTTTGAAAAAATCTATCTCGTCGTCACTTAAAACTTTAAGTTTATTAAGCTCATCTAGTCTTTCAAATGTTGAGGTTTTTGTTATTTTATGTTTGATTGCATATAGTCTTATGCTTTCTATCATGGGAAGTGTACCTGTATGCTTTAGATTCAATAAGCCAATATTTTCCTTATCATTTTTTTCAAGAATAAATTGACCAAAAAAGCCAATAGCAGCATCGCTTTCTTCTTCACTAAAGTATAAGAACTTTAATAATTTTTTTTCATGGAGTTTTTCATTCAAATGAATTCTTAAATTCTCGGCAAGCGCTGATTTTCCATAAACAGATTTAAAATCATAAAGCATATCGATATGCCTCATATCTTGTGGAGTATGATTATCTAAAAAATGATTTACTTGATTCTTCCATTCTGGCAAACTTTTTCTCCACAATGCATTGCTTGCCATTAAATTTCCTTTACAAAACGGAATACCGCAATCATCTAATGTTTTAGTAAAATCTTTTGCAAGTTCTTCAAAATAAAGATCTAATTTTTTTGGATCTTCATTATTTTTTTCATATATAATTCCGTTATCTTGATCTGGATGTAAAAAGCTTTCCATCCTCCCTCCAGAGCCCATAACAATTACTGAAAAAAATGGAACTTTTTTTATGATTTTTTTCTCGCCAACTCTTTTTTCTGCCAAACTTATTGCTCTTCGATAAATTACATTATTAAGAAAACTTAGTAGATATGAAATATCAAGAGGATCAATATTTTTATTCAACATATTTTCAGTTAGATAAATTTGTTGCTGTTTAATTTTAATTAAACCCATTATATCCTCTTCGTCATATGTCATTTTATCTATTTGATAAACTGTATCCCCTAACTCCGCCGTAAGAGCAGTATTCATATCTATCATTCCTAAAACATTTCCATTCATGTTAAATACTGGCAGATGATGTAAGTTGAGCTTTCTCATTTTACCCACTGCATGAAATAACAAATCATCGTTATAAACAAATTTGACCGGTTGTGTCATGATTTGATTAACAGTGGTTTGTTCCTCTGCTTTAAATACAACACGTTTTAAAATATCTTTTTCTGTAATGATTCCACAAATTTGATTATTATCTTCAATTAAAATAGTTGATTTTTTTAATTCTTTTAACTTTTCTAATGATGTTTTTATTAATTCTTTTTTATTCACCAAAATATAATTGTCCGTCATAAAATCCATGACCTTTTTGGTAAACAACTCAACGCTGTTTGATCTTTTAAACATAATTAAATATTATTAACATTAAAATTAACTCACAATAAACATTAAATGAAAGATATTCTATTTCAATTATTATGTGTAAATATTTTCAATTATGAAATTGATATTTTTTTTACACCACGATTGGTGATTTTTTTTGTGTTTGAATTTTATTTAAAGCCCCTTGAATTTGCTCATCTTCATTTACTTCAACAAAATCATCCGAAATATAGTCTTTGGCTCGGTTGGTAAAAAGCTTAACCGACGAAGATCTGGCAAAGCTCATCTGAATAGTTCAATAAATTAAATTATCATCCTTAGCACCAAATAAGGAAGTAAATTAAAAAATACCATTAAAGTTACATGAAGGATAAGACCTCTATAATGAGCGTATGCAAATTCTTTATGTGTCACTTTAAAAAAATTAGTATGCACTTTATAAATAAACGACTTAGGCGTACTTCCAAACATAAATACTCTAAAAGCAATAAATAATAAATTTGCAATCAATAACCATCCTAAAAAAACTAATAAAAAACTCATATTAAATTCATCCATAATTTTCCTCCCTAATATTGAATTAAATAATTATACAATTAGCGACAATTGTCAATCCCCGCGAATGACTGGACGCCAGCCATTGCTTCGTTAGCTTTCTAAAACTTTTATTCAATTATTTTTGTAGCCTCAATGCTTTTTGGGTTTTTAGCATTAAAATTCTTTGATAAAATTAAATAAATGAAAACAATTTTATGAATCATGGTTCTGGGTTTAAAATCTTTAATATTCCTCGTGTTTATGGTCGAATAAAATTAATTATAAATTGGCAACTTCTTTATAATTATTATCTATATTTGATTTAGATCAAATTTTGTGAGATTAATTCTGTTAGCCTTTAACTATGATTATAGGCTGGTTAAAATCGAAACCTTGGTTGAAATCCCGAAGAGTAGGTGTTCAAAGCACACTCTGGCTTCAAAAACAATTACTAAAGAAAAGATATAAGGATAATAAGCTAAACCAAACATATGAGCTATATCATTTAAGAAATAATAAGAGATTAAAAGAAATCAAACAAAACTGAACAACTAACTGACTCTCTAAGAAATTGGGTGTAGAATTTGTTCATGAAAAAACTTTTAGGGATCATGGTTTAGTTGCCAGGTGCCTTAAACTTTGATACTATGTACTTGTCCGTGATTTAGACGAAAACTCTACTTGCTTCGGACATAAAACAATAACGCTAAAGGAGAAAAATGGGAAAAGTCATTAAGGAAATACTCGCAACTGAAGATAATGACCCAATGGGGCTTCTAGGAAGTTATGGTGTGTTTACACCAAAAAGATTTTCATCCAAGAAAACGGTTAAGAAAAAACCTAAAGATGAAAAGCTAAATAAGAAAAACAAAGTTAAGAAATAACATACGAGTTAAGGGGGCAGCAATGTCCCCTTAATTCAACCTTGATACATGACAAGACTCAACATCAATTCTTTGGTATCATGAAGCATGAAGAAAGTGATAGGGATCGTGGTTCTGGGTTTAATGTTTTGCAATTATGCTTATGCATCAAGTTTAAATCCTGAAAAAATTCTTGATAGTGTTGATGATATTTACCGTTCAATTACTAGTCATGGCATTCTTACTTTAGCTGTAACCACAGCAAATTGGCAAAGAACACTTGCTTTGGAACAATGGTCAAAAGGTAAAAATAAGCATTTAATAAAGATACTAAAGCCAAAAAAAGAAAAAGGCTTAGCAACTTTACGGGTAAATAACAATGTTTGGAACTATATGCCTAAGGTCAAAAAAGTTGTTAAAATTCCTTCTTCTATGATGTCTTCTTCTTGGATGGGTTCTCACTTCACTAACGATGATTTAGTTAAACAATCGCGTATGGTCAAAGATTACGACTCTTCTATATCTTTCGAAGGTATTCGTGGTGGAATAGATATTGTAGAAATTACATGTATTCCTAAAAAGAATGCTGCAGTAGTTTGGGGCAAAGTTGAAGTTGTTGTTTATAGAGAAAATTTTATTCCATTAAGACTTATATATTATGATGAAGATTTAAATCTTTCTCGTAAACTTGAATTTTCAGACATACAAATTTTAGATAATAAAAAAATACCATTACAGATGCAAATGATCCCAGAAGATGAATCGGGAGAGTCAACCACAGTTCAATGGAAAGAAATTAAATTTGATTTAACAATAAATGATGATTTCTTTTCATTGCGTAAATTACAGGAGTAATTTTATATAAATGAAAACATTAGAAGTTAGTTGGAGAAACTTGTGGAGAAATCGTACCAGAACTAATGTTACAATCACTGCAGTTGCCTTGTGTATTGCTATTTTAATTATTTTTCAATCAATGATCATTGGTTTAATTGATAAGGCAGTATTTACTACAACAAATCTAGTTGTGGGAGAAGTTCAAATTCATGCTGAAAGTTATCTTGATGATAGATCTTTATATAAATATTTAAAAAATACTAAAAAAATTAAATCTATAGCAAAAAAAAATAACATAGGTATGGTCGAACGTAGTTATGGATATGGATTAATATCTTCAGGAACTAAATCTGCCGGCACTCAGTTTTGGGGAGTTGAACCCGAATTAGAACTTAAATATTTTGATTTTGCAAAACATATAGATCAAGGTGGATTTTTAAATAACTCATCTTCAAATAAAATTGTGTTAGGCAATAAACTTGCACACTCTTTGGCTGCCGAAGCAGGATCAGAATTAGTAGTTTTTGTTCAAGGAGCCGATGGATCTTTGGGGAATGAACTTTTTTATGTGTCAGGAATATTAAAAAATGTAGCGAACAATATTGATAGAAGTGCCGCCATAATATTAAAAGATGATTTTAATATTTTATTTTCAGCAAAAAATATGATTCATGAAATTGCATTAAATTCAAAAGGTAATTTCACAGCTGAAGAAATACAAAATCTTATTGCTACAGAAATAAAAAATGTAGAAATAGATACCTGGAAAGAATTGATGCCAACAATTTCTTTAATGACTGAAAAAATGTCTGTATTTATGAGAGTTTTATTTAGTTCAATATTTACTATAGCCGCTGGACTTGGCGTAATGAATACAATGATTATGTCCACATATGATCGTATGAGGGAATTTGGAATTATTAGAGCAATTGGCGGAACCCCTTTTAGAATTATAAAACAAGTTTCTCTAGAAGCAATTATACTGACATTTATAGCGTCAATTATTGGTACAATTTTAGGATTGAGTGTAGCTCTATATTTTCAAAAATTTGGATTTGATGTTAGTGGAAAAGGGAATCTTTCTTTTGGCGGAGTAGTTATGGATCCTATATGGAAAGGAAGTGTTTCCGTTGGAATAGTTATATTACCTTTAATATTAATGTTTTTAGTAAGTGTCTTTTCTTCTTTATATCCAGCTAGTATTGCGGCTAGAATCAACCCAGTGGAGGCCATACATTATAAAAAATGAGTGCTAAATTATTATTGTTAATAATCAAAATAAGCTGGTTAAGTCTTTGGCGAAATAAAAGACGAACCTTTATTTCATTATTTTCAATTATTATAGGCACAGGTATTCCAATTTTTTTTGTTTGTATTGCGTGGGGTTTTTACGCAGGACTTATAGACGATGTGGCACGCTTAATGTCAGGTCATATAACTTATGAACATAAAGATTATCGAAATTCACCTTCCAACGATCTTTGGGTTGGTGACACAATAAAAATAAATAATACTCTAACTAACAATGACAATATATTATTTACAAAACAAATCGTAAATTTACAAGGTGTCGCCCATACAGCTAAAGGATCTGTGGGGATATCTTTGATGGGAATTGAACCAAAAAAAGAAATTGCCATTTCCTTTTTACCCGAAAATATCATCGAGGGAAAATATTTGTCGAAAGTAGACGAACGCTTAGTAGTTGTTGGAGAGAAGCTGGCTAAAAATTTAAATATTGCTATTGGAAAGAAATTTGTTTTCACCACAAATGATATCAATGGTGAGCTGACTGAAGAATTATTTAGAGTCAAAGGTATTTTTAAAACTGGATCAAAAGAAATAGATGGACATTTAATACAGAGCAACATTGCAATTGCTAGAAAAGTTGCCGGATTAAGTAATGATGAAATTTCTCAGTTGGGAATTATTGTAAAAAATCCAGATGAGCATGAAGTTTTAATTGATGAGCTTCAAAAATCGTTAGCAAAAAATAATGGAATATTTTTATCTTGGCAAAAAATAATGCCAGACGTGGCAACAACTATTAGAATGGATAGAACGGCGATTACTTTTTTTATGATTATGTTAGTCGTTATAGTTTTATTTACAATGTTTAGTACTATCTTAATGTCAACTCTTGAACGGAAAAGAGAATTTGCTTCTTTATTGGCTATTGGAACTCAACAAATAGAACTTAAAGTTCAAATATTTTTCGAAACTATCTTTTTTGGTCTAATTGGTTGTCCATTAGGTGCTTTAGTAGGGGTTGGCGTCGCAAAATGGACCGAAGGTTATGATATGTTGAATGTAGTAGGAGGCAAATCAGAAGATATGAGTGTAGGTGGTTTTGGAATGGACACGGTTATTACTCCATTATTTTCTGCACCTTTAATTATGCAAATTTGTTTTTTCTTTTTTTTAGCAGTTCAGTTATTAAGTTTTTTTCCAATTCACTTGATATCAAAAATTTCAATTACTGACGAATTGAGGTCTGCATGAATTCTAATCAGGAAATAGTATCTTTAAAAAATGTAGTAAAAAATTATGGAAGTGGGCAAGTTGCAATAAAAGCTTTACAAGGCATTGATTTAAAAATTTATAAGGGTGATTTTTCAGTAATGATGGGACCCTCAGGATGTGGGAAAAGCACACTTCTTAATATAATCGGTGGCCTTGATAGAGTTACTAGTGGAAGCGTTATATTTAATGGAAAAGACTTTAATTTATTAACAAATAAAGAGTTAAGCTTAATTCGACGAAATGAGATTGGATTCGTATTTCAAAATTATAATTTACTCTCAGTTCTGACAGCTTACGAAAATGCAGAATATGTATTAATGCTTCAAAATATACCTATTTCTCAAAGAAAAGAAAAAGTTATGAACTTATTTAAAGAAATGGGTTTAGAAGGACTAGAAAATAGACTTCCCCGAGAACTTAGCGGAGGTCAACAGCAAAGAGTTGCAATTGCTAGAGCTGTTGTTTCTAATCCTTTGTTAGTTCTTGCCGATGAAATAACAGCAAATGTTGATTCAAAGACTGCACAATCTTTATTGACGTTGATGGAAAAATTAAACAAAACAAATAACACTACTTTTTTATTTTCAACTCATGATCCAATTGTAAAAAATTTTGCAAGAAAAGTAATCTTATTGAAAGACGGTCTAATTGATAAGGAAGAACAAGCTTCAAAAAACATATAATTGTTAATTTAATGCTTTTAAATAAAATTATAAAAAATATTTTAATAATTATTGTATTTATTCCTTTCAAATTATTTGCTCAAGAAAGCTTGGTAAATTTTAATGGAAATATTCAAACTGGTTATAACTATTATGACAACTACAGCTTTGCACCTTATTTTGATAAAGACACTAATGAAGAATACTCAGCAATAGCTCGTATTATTATAGAATCAAATAATTATGATAATTTTTCATACGAAATACATGCTTTACAAACTTACAATTACACAGATATTAAAACAGGTGTTAGTGGAAGAAGTTTATCAATGTTATCGGTTGATCTTGGAGAAGATAGGATAAACAACAATGACGAATCAGCTCATTATTATATTGATCGGGCTAATGTAAAATTTACGACAAAAGATTTAGATATTTATTTAGGAAGATTGGCTGTTAGTTTTGGCAAACCTCAGTTTTGGAACTTGTTTGATTATTATGGTTCTTCATATCTTAATCAAGATTTCAAGTCTGGAATTGACGCTTTAAGAATAGATAAATCTTTCAGTAACTTCAGTGGAGCAAATATAGTTGTAAATAAAATTAATAAATACAATGAAACTGGAAGTTATTTGGAAAATACTCTTACTCAATCTTACCAAAGAATAGGAATAGAAAGAGAATTGAGTTTTTTGTTAAGAGGTTATACGACCTTTAATAACACTGATTATGCTCTATTATATAAAAGTGAACCCGAGGGACACTTTGTAGGATTTGAAATAGATGGTGAAATAGGTTCTTTAAATATTTATAATGAAATTGCCTACTTGTGGGGAACAGACAAAATTACAATGCCAGGATCTTACCAAGGAAATTTATTAAAAAATTACTTTATGAATGTTTTAGGAATCAATTATCACTTCAAGAATAATTTACAAATTACAGTTGAACATTTATTTAATGGTTTAGGAGATTCCAGTAATTTGGATGCTTCCAATATTCGATATAAAAATGGTTTAAACAAGTCTTTAAATGAACATGTGACTGGAATTTCTTTAAACTATGAGTTTAACCCTTTATTAATAGGAAAATATGATTCTAAAATAGCTTGGCAAGATTCGTCACATCAACATAATATAACTTTAATTAAATCTATAACTGATAACTTAGATTTTATATTAGGAAGTCAGATCAACATTGGAGATAGACCTAATGGTAGTAATTGGCAAAACCCAAATATTCAAAGTGAATTTGGTAGACAAAATAATAAATATTTTTTTCAATTGAAAAGTTATTTTTAACATAATTTAAAAGAAAAAACTTTTAGGGATCATGGTTCTGGGTTTGTTATGATTTTTTCTTTATTCACATCAAAAAGAGTTATCTAA
>CAZAGV010000023.1:0-13482 GCA_964484975.1 uncultured Candidatus Pelagibacter sp. | reverse complement strand
ATTGGAACAATATTTATTGTTAATAAAAATAATAGTTTATTATCGCTAAAATTGAGTTTAGTTTTTAATTTGCTATTCAAAAATAAAAGCATTAAAAAGAAAGGTATTAATATACCTATTTGTTTTCCCAAAAAGACTAATGGGTGAATTATATGATCTAAGAAATTTTGAACACCTGTTCCTGTTCTATCAAATCCATATGTAATAGTTGCATAATTATTTTCTGTTAACCAAATTAAATGGGGCAATAAAACTATTAGAAAAGAAATCAGAGATACCATACATTTAAAATCAATTTTCTTTTTATAAATCATATAAATTAAAAAAATATCCATCGCTAAACCTAAATAGATAAATAAATATTTTGATAAAAATCCAAATCCTGCAAACAATCCAACTAGTAACCAATCTATAATTTTATTATCTTTACAACCTTTCCAAAGGTATAAAACTGTTAACGCCCAAAAAGGCATCAAACAAACATTCACATTAAATTCAGGAGTTGTAAAATTATAAAAGTAAATTCCTTCTAATAATAAAACGGATAACAAACAAAAAACTTTATTTTCAAAAAAATCTTCTGCAAATTTAAAAACAACAAAAAAAGAAGTAATTACACAAATTTGACTCAATAAATAATAAGCCCAATCTTGTGAGCCAAAAATTTGATAAAAAATTTCAACGAAAAATGCACTCATTGGAGGATGTTTATTAAATCCCCAGTCTAAATTACTTCCCCAAGCTAAAGCTTCTATTGTGTCTAATGGTAAATTATTATTCGTAAAAGTTGGAATTGTTGTCCAAACAATTAAATGAATTGTTAGAAAAATATAAAATAAATTTCCTGTATTTTTTTTATTTATGGCCATTTTACTTAATTTATACAATTAATGGTTCCTTGACACCCATTAATTGATGAATATATTCACCCACGATTAAAATTTGACTATGGTTAAAATCTCTAAAACTTATATTCCAAAAGAAAAAGAAAAATACATGTGTGCAAAGCACATAGCATTTTTTAAAAAAAAATTAACTGATTGGAAGGCTGACTTGGTTAAAACAAATAATGAAGCTCTATATAACAGCTCTATGGACGACAACAGTACATCTGCTGATATCGTTGACCAAGCAAGTTCTTATACTGAAAAAAATGTTGAGATGAGAGCTATTAATAGACAAATTAAATTAATTTCAAAAATAGACTCTGCTTTAAAAAGAATAAAAGATGGAACTTATGGTTTCTGTGAAGATACCGGTGAACCTATTGGATTAAAAAGATTGATAGCTAGACCTGTTGCAACACTTACGATTGCAGCTCAAGAAAAACACGAAAAAGAAGAAAAAGTATTTGCAGACGACTAAGGTTGAGGAATTGGCTCTCCTTTTTTCATAAAATTATAACCTTTGATTACCGCTTCTCTATTTGAAATTTCTAAGTACCATCTTGTTAAATTTTTATAGTTTTTTAGACCTATATCATGCCACTTATGCCTTGCAATCCATGGCCATGTGGCAATATCTGCAATAGTATAATTTTCGCCTGCTAAATATTTTGATTGTTCTAATCTTTTATCTAAATCTAAATATAATCTTTTAGCTATTTTAAAATATCTTTCTTCTCCAAATTTACTTTTTCCTGGATTGTAATGATGAAACTGGTGGTGTTGACCAATTAAAGGTCCTATCAAGCCCATTTGGGCCATAAGCCATTGGTTAATAAATAATCTTTCTTTTGGGTCGTAAAATTTATTACTTTTTTCACCAAGATAGATAAGTATAGCTCCAGACTCAAATACTGTCTTTTTGTTATCATGATCAATTATTACTGGTATTTTGCTAAAAGGACTTATCTTCCTAAATTCTGGTTTAAACTGATCATCTTTAGATAAATCTATTTTTGTTACTTTGTAATTAAATTTAATTTCCTCGAGCATTATACTGATTTTTTTTCCATTTGGAGTGTCTGCAGAAAATAACTCAATCACTCTTTAACGCCTAGTCTGTCTTTAATAGATTTTGAAGAAGTGGTAAATTCAAACCTATATTTTTCATTTGGTCTAGCTAATTTAAAACAAGCTCTAGAAGCGAGTGCACCTTCATGAAATCCTGATAGGATAAGTTTTAATTTTCCAGGATATGTGCATATATCACCAACTGCATAAATTCCTTTTTGATTAGTTTCAAATTTTTCCGTATCAACACTGATTGTTTTTCTATCAATATTTAAGCCCCAATTAGCTATTGGTCCAAGTTGCATAATTAATCCAAAAAATCCTAGCATATAGTCTGTTTTTAAATTTTTTACCTCTTTATTTTCATGCTCTACATCAATGCTTTCCAAATTCTCTTTACCATTGACATTTTTAAGTTGATATTTTTTAAGTAAATTTATTTTACCATTTTTTGCCAAATCATTCATTTTATCTACGGTTGCTTGTGCTCCTCTAAATTCATCTCTTCTGTGAATTAAATTAACTTTTGAATCTTTTGACAATTCAATTGCCCAATCTAACGCACTGTCACCTCCTCCAAATATAGATACTGTTTTATCTTTAAAAATAGATTTATCTTTTATTGAGTAAAATATTGATTTGCTTTCAAAATTTTCACACTCTTTTGGACTAAACTTTCTTGGCTCAAATGATCCAACTCCTCCAGCTATTATTATATTTGGTGTACTAAACTCTGTTCCTTTATTTGTTTTTACTAGCCAATTTTCATTATTTTTTTTTACTTCTTGTACTCTTTCACTTAAGTGAAATTTGATATCGAAAGGCTTTAATTGGTTAATTAAATTTTTTGTTAATTCTTCCCCTGTGCATTCGGGTATTGCAGGAATGTCATAAATTGGTTTGTCTGGATAAAGTTCAATGCATTGTCCTCCAATTTTATCTAGATTATCAACTACTTCACAATTTAAACCAATAAGTTTTAATTGATGTGCTGTAAATAATCCTGTTGGTCCTGCTCCAATTATTAATGCATCAGTTTTAATCATTAAACTTGCTTTTCAGGTAGATTAACAACTAGTCCATCAAGTTGGTCTGAAATCATTAGTTGGCAGCTTAATCTACTATTTTTTTTTGGCTCAAATGCCATATCAAGCATATCTTCTTCCCCATCTTCTTTCTTTGGTAATTTATTAAACCACTCTTCTTTGACATAAACGTGGCAAGTAGCACATGCCATTGAGCCTCCACAATCAGCGTCAATTCCAGGTATATTGTTTTGGACTGCTCCTTCCATCACACTTAAACCATTTGAAACTTCTATAGTATGAGATTTGCCGCCGTGTTCTATGTATGTAATCTTTGGCATTGATTAATATATAAGAGTAAAAAAAAATAGGACAAGTATGTAAAAACATACCCGTCCTATTAAATATTTTTAGATATTTACTTTCTTCCGCCTGAACCAACTGCAGCAGCCCAAATAATGAGACCAAATGCAATTTTGTTAATAAAGTCAGATAAGTTGTAAATCACGTTTAGTGAATTCTCATCTATTCCACCTGTTAGGTTGCCAAATACATAGCCTAATGGGTAAATTGCCCAGCCTACAGTAACTATCACTCTTAATGCGCTAAATGCAGTAGAAAACGATTTGTTTCCACTTTTAGCTGCAGCTTTTCCAGCTTCGCCAGAGAAGATTTCGTATAATACATAAATCCATCCAGCCATAAAAATAACGAAACCTAACGTAGCAGGTATGTATCCTGCTTCTCCTAGGTATCCACCAATAAGCATTATTAATGAACCAATTAACAATCTCCAGAATATGCCTGAAGGCACTTTTCTAACAGCTGCTAAAATTAAATAAAACTCTACCATCTGCAATGGTATAGTGACTAACCAATCAATGTATCTATAAACTGTTGGTGAATCTCCAGTTTGAACCCATACGCCTCTCATGTAAATGTAGTGGATGAATGCAATACCAGTGATTACACCTGCTACTGTTACTGATGTTTTCCAACCAGTGACTACCGAACTTCTTTCCATGAAAAAGAAAGCTGTAGCAGCTAACATGCCCATTGAAATTAACCAAAAAGAAATTCCAACAAAGTCATCCGAGGCCAATAATACTGTTTCTGCGTTTGCCGCACCTGAAAAGCCTACAAGGACTAAGGCTGCAAGAGCAAACAACTTAATTCTCTTCATAAAAAACTCCCTCTCAGTTGTTTTTTTAGATTTAAATTTAAACTATGGAACTAAACCGTACTAGAACCAAAGCATGGTGCTAAATAACAAATTAATTTGGAAAATTGAAGGGTTTTTTTCTCTTATTTGTATTGATTTTATTAACTTTTTAAAATTAAATGCAACTTAAGACTTAATTTTGAAGTAAAAACAAATCAAATTTAGATCAACAATGAAATCAGATTTTGAAAAAATTTACATCGAATCAATTAAAAATCCTGAGGAGTTTTGGAAAAAAGTTGCTGATGATATGTTTTGGTTTAAAAAACCTTCAAAAATTTTAAATAAATCCAACCCTCCATTTTATAAGTGGTATGAAGATGGTGTTACAAACACATGTTACAATGCTTTAGATTACCACATTGATAATGGTAGAGGTGACAGAAATGCTTTAATCTATGATAGCCCTATAACTGGCAACAAAAATAAATTTACCTACAAAGAATTAAAAGAAAAAGTTTCAAAGTTTGCTGGTGCATTACAAAATCAGGGAATAAAAAAAGGAGACAGGGTTATTATTTACATGCCAATGATACCTGAGGCGGTTATTGGCATGCTTGCTTGTGGAAGAATTGGTGCGATTCATTCTGTAGTGTTTGGTGGCTTTGCTTCAAATGAATTAGCTAGCAGAATAGATGACAGCAAAGCAAAAGTTTTACTTACAGCTTCATGCGGCTTTGAACCTGGTAGAACGGTTCAATACAAACCTCTTGTGGATGAAGCTTTAAAACTAGCATCTCATAAAATTGAAAAACTAATATTATTTCAAAGACCAGACAACGAAGTAAAATTAAATGCTCCAAATGAAATTAGCTGGGAAGAAGCTTTATCAAACGCAAAAAATGTTGATTGTGTTGAAATGAAAGCAAATGAATTTGCTTATATTTTGTATACATCAGGAACAACTGGTATTCCAAAAGGAATTGCAAGAGATATTGGTGGTCACATTGCTGCGCTTAAGTGGACAATGAAAAACATATATAATATTGACCAAAACGATGTTTGGTGGTCAGCCAGTGATATTGGATGGATTGTTGGTCATTCTTATATTGTATACGCACCATTGTTTAAAGGATGCACAACGGTACTATTTGAAGGTAAACCTGTAGGAACTCCAGATGCAGGAGCTTTTTGGAAAATCATTTCTGACTACAAAGTAAAATCTCTATTCACTGCACCAACAGCTTTTAGAGCTATTAAAAAAGAAGACCCTAAAGGCAGATTTTTTTCTAAATATGATTTAAGCTCATTTGAAAGTTTATTTTTGGCAGGAGAAAGAGCAGATCCTGATACCATTAAATGGGCAGAGTCTCTTTTAAAGGTTCCAGTAATTGATCATTGGTGGCAAACTGAAACTAGTTGGGCAATAAGTTCTAATTGTACAGGAATAGAAATGATGAAAACAAAATATGGTTCTGCTTGCAAAGCCGTTCCAGGTTACGATGTTAAAGTTATAAAGCCAGATAAAACTTTAGCTAAACCAAATGAAATGGGAGATATAGTTGTTAAACTTCCTTTGCCTCCTGGGACATTTCCAACTTTATGGAATGCAGATGAAAGATATAAAAAAACATATATGACAACCTATGAAGGTTATTATCAAACTTACGATGCTGGTCATATTGATGATGATGGTTATATTTGGATTATGTCTAGAACTGATGACATTATTAATGTTGCAGGACACAGATTATCAACAGGTGCAATAGAAGAAGTTTTATCAGAACATCAATCAGTTGCTGAATGTGCGGTTCTTGGTATTGCGGACAAATTAAAAGGGCAATTACCAATTGGTTTAGTTGTTTTAAAATCTGGGGTTCAAAAAGATAATGAAACAATATCAAAAGAATGTATTCAAATGGTAAGAGATAAAGTTGGCCCCGTTGCTGCTTTTAAAACTGCAATAGTTGTAAAAAGATTACCGAAAACAAGATCTGGAAAAATTTTAAGAGGAACGGTTAGGAAAATAGCCGATAAAGAAGATTATAAAATGCCGGCAACAATTGACGATCCAACAATTTTAGATGAAATAAAACAAGACTTAATAAGTAATAATATTTTGAAATAATGACAAAAGCTTATTTTTTTATGTTTATTGCAATTTTTTGTGAAGTAGCAGGCACATTGCTTCTTCCTTCTACTCAAAATTTTACAAAAATAATTCCAACAGCTGTAGCAGCTATTTGTTATTTATCTGCTTTGTATTGTCTTACTCATGTATTGCACAAAATTCCAATCGCTATTGTTTATGCAACTTGGAGTGGATTAGGAATATTTACAATTGCAATATTTGGATACTTCTTTTTTAAACAGAGTCTTAGCTGGCAAGCAGTTCTTGGTTTATTTCTTATTGTGGCAGGTGTTGTTTTAGTTAATAGTTTTTCTTCAAGAGTTATTTAAATTTCATTGGCGTTCCATCTGGCTCCCCTATGATCTTTCCATCCCTCATTTTAATTTTACCATTAACTATGGTTATTACAGGAGTTCCTTTTAATCTATATCCATCAAATGGTGACCAGCCACATTTGCTTTCTATTTTTTCATTTTTTATCTCAATTGTTTTATTCATATCGACAATTGTAAAGTCAGCGTCATACCCTTCTTTAATAAAGCCTTTATTTTTAATACCAAAAATCTTAATTGGATTTTCACACACAAGATTCATCAATTGTTTAAGAGTAAGTTTGCCTTCATTTATATGATTTAGCATCACAGGCATTAAAGTTTGAACACCCGGCATACCTGATGGACTATTAGGATAAACTTTATCTTTATTTTCTCTTAAATGTGGTGCGTGATCAGATCCGATTGTATCATTTAAATTATTTTTAACCGCATACCATAGTCTATCATAATGAGACTTATCTCTTATTGGAGGGTTCATTTGAGCATATGTTCCAAGTTTGTCATAACAATCAGGAGCATATAGCGTTAAGTGTTGCGGGGTAATTTCAAATGTAATATTTCCTTTATGTTGTGATAAAAAATCAATTTCTTCTTTTGTTGTAATATGAAGAACATGAGCTTTTTTGTTATGTTTTTCTGCAATTCTAACAATTCTTCTTGTTGATGACATTGCGCATTCTACACTTCTCCAAACTGGATGAGTATTAACATCGCCCTTTTTAATTAATTTTTTGTTAATATTTAAAATTGCTTCATCTTCAGAGTGAACTGCAACAACTTTTGAACTATTTTGAAAAACTTTCTCAATATCTGCTTCATCTGCAACTAATAAATTACCGGTTGAAGATCCTGCAAAAAGTTTAATTCCGCAACAACCCTCCAAATCTTTTAAATCTGATAAATCGTTTGCGTTATCTGCTGTTGCCCCAAAATAAAATGCATAATTGCAGTACATTCTGTTCTTTGCGAGATCTAATTTTTTTTGAAATTCCATCTTGTTAGAAGTTGGTGGATTAGTATTTGGCATTTCAAATACACTCGTAATCCCGCCAGCAATTGCTGCTCTGCTTCCTGTGTGAAGATCTTCAGTATCGGTTGATCCAGGTTCTCTAAAATGGGTTTGGGTATCTATACATCCTGGTAAAACAGTTTGTCCTTCAACATTTACTATTTCTTTTGCTTCATCTGTAATTTGACCAATCTGCTGAATTTTTCCGTCTTTAACAGCGACATCAGCATCTTTTAGTTCGCCATTTATATAACATTGTCCATTTTTTATTATTAGATCTAACATTTTTAAGAAAAGTAACTATATTATAAATTAGTTATTTTCAATTATGAATAAAAAAAAAGTTTATATATTAGAGGATCGTGGAATATTATTTTTACAAGGTAAGGATGTTGTAGAATTTTTACAAAATATAATCACAAATGATATTAATAAAGTTAATGAAACTAATAGCTGCTTTGCGTCCCTTTTAACACCTCAAGGAAAGTACCTTTTTGATTTTTTAATTGTTAAACATAAAAATGGATATTTTCTAGAGTGTGAAAAAATACAAATTGAAAATCTTTATAACCAACTAGATCTATATAAACTTAGATCTAAAGTTGAAATACTTAATTTAAGTAACGAATTTGTGGTGGCTGCATTTAGTAATGAAAAATTTTTAGAATTTGAAGGCGCTAAAAACTTACCTGGATTTACAATCAAATACAGAGAAGATCCTATATTTTTAGATCCAAGAAAAAAAGAATTGGGTGCAAGAATAATTGTTAATTTAGAAAAACTATATTTATCTTTAAAAAAATTAGATTTAACTGCTTCAAACATTGATGAATACTATAAATTTAGTCATGAGATTGGAATTGCTCAAAAAAATACAGATCAACTTAAAGATAAAATATTCGGTATTGAGTGTAATTTTGAAGAGTTAAATGGAATAGATTTTAAAAAAGGTTGTTATGTTGGACAAGAAAATACGGCAAGAATTAAATTGAAAAATAAGTTATCAAAAAGACTGCTTCCAATACAATTAATTGAAGGTGAGTTAAAAGAAGATATTATTAAATATAATGAAAATGAGATTGGTAAAGTTTTAATAAAAAATAAATTTCCTTTTGCTTCAATTAAATATTTAAATGAAAACTTTAATGAAAAAAACGAATTTAATTGTGGCAATGCAAAAATAAAAGTCATCAAACCTAGTTGGATAAAATAAATTTAATTTATAAAAATTTACTTAAATCAGGCTTAAAATAATTTGGACCTTTCATAACTTTTCCAGATTCGTTGTAAATTGGTTTTCCATCAGAACCTAATTTACTCATATTTGATTCTTGAACTTCATTAAAACATTTGTCTAAATTTATTCCAAATGCATGACCAGCTCCATAAGCAACGTATAAAATGTCTGTTAAAGCATCTGCAACCTCTAAAATATCATTATCTTTAATAGCTTTTTTTAATTCTTCTAGTTCCTCTTTGATTAAGCTTATTCTAAGCTCATTTATTTTATCATTACTAAGTTCAGCTTTTGATTTAACTTCTTGTCCAAAAGTTTTCATGAAGATGCCTACTTTTTCAAAATTTGTCATATTGCTCCTATTTGATTCTTGCATAACTTAATGTATAAGAAATATGGCATTACATTCAAAATCTAAATTATGAAAAATAGAAAAGAATATGACAGTATTGGTCAAATTAATGTGCCTGTGGATAAGTATTGGGGTGCATCTACACAAAGATCAAGTAAATATTTTGATATAGGAGATTTTTTAGTTAGACCAATTGTAATTAAATCTATTGCGATAATTAAAAAAGCTGCAGCAATAGTAAATGCAAAAAATGGTGATCTAGATAAAAGAATAAGTAAAACAATAGTTAGGGCAGCAAATGAAGTTATTGCTGGAAAATTAACAAGTCATTTTCCTTTAAAAGTCTGGCAAACGGGTTCTGGTACTCAAACTAATATGAATGTTAATGAAGTTATTGCAAATAGAGCAATAGAAATTTTAGGTGGAAAAAAGGGATCTAAAAAGCCAGTACATCCAAATGACCATGTAAATAAATCTCAATCAACCAATGATGTTTTTCCGACTGCCATGCATATGGCAATAGCAATTAGAGCAACAGGAAAATTAATACCTAGTCTTAATTTACTTAATTTACAGTTAAAGAAAAAATCAAAAGAATTTAAAAAAATCGTCAAAATTGGCAGAACTCATTTACAAGATGCTACACCTTTAACTTTGGGTCAAGAATTTTCTGGTTATCATTTTCAATTAACAAAATGCATAGAAAGAATAAAAAGAGCTCTAGAAGAAATATATTTTTTAGCTCAAGGTGGTACAGCTGTTGGAACTGGACTAAATACTAGAAAGGGTTTTGACAAAAAAATTGTATCTGAAATAAAAAAAATTACAAAACTTCCTTTTAAACCTTCTCCAAACAAATTTGCTTCATTGGCTGCTCACGACGCTATAGTTAATTTTTCTGGGACAATGAACACAACTGCTGTCTGTCTAATGAAGATTGCAAATGATATTAGATTCTTGGGATCAGGTCCTCGAGCTGGCTATGGAGAACTTATTTTACCAGAAAATGAACCAGGCTCTTCTATAATGCCTGGAAAAGTAAATCCAACCCAGTGTGAAGCTGTAACAATGGTATGTGTGAAAGTAATTGGAAATCACAATGGGATAACAATGGCAGGATCACTTGGTCATTTTGAATTAAATGTTTTTAAACCATTAATTATCCATAATATTTTACAATCAATTCATATAATGGCAGATTCAGCAAAGAGCTTTGCAAAACATTGTATTTCTGGTCTAAAAGCTGACAAAAAAAGAATTAAGGAATTATTAGATAGTTCATTGATGTTAGTAACAGCACTAACTCCTCATGTTGGATATGATAACGCAGCAAAAATTGCAAAAAAAGCTTTGAAGAATAAGACAAAATTAAAAGAGGAGGCTTTGAAGTCAGGATTAATTACTGAAAAAGAATATAATAGGATAGTTGATCCAAAGAAAATGACTAATCCAAGCTAACTTTTTTAAACTCTCTTGAAATTAAATTATTTAATTGTTGAATATTATTAATTTGATGAAAAATTGTTTGATTGTTTTCACTTTCATTAAAATTAATACTAGATAAAAAATATTTCCCATCATCAATATTATATTCTGCTTCAAAATAAATTTTATTTAAATCCACTCTATTTTGTCTTGGTATCAGAAATTTTCTATATAATTCTTGTTGATCATTAATATCAAATTTAATTTTTGATTTTACGAATAATTTTTGATTTCTTTCATACATTGAAGGATCAGAAAAATTTATTTTTCCTATTTTTGTTAAAATTAAACTCGATTCATTTAGGCTTATTTTTTCTTCTAAAAAATTAATATTTATGATTAAATTTTCAAATAATCGATTATTAATTTCATTTAGATTTATTTTCAAATTTCCATTAAAATTTAAATTCGTTGATTGATTTGTTTTATGTAAATTTAAAAAAAGATTATCTAATACTGTTTTAACACGTACTCCTGATAAAATTAAATTTAAATCAAAAAAAAATGGGTCTAAATTAATATTTCCAATTAATTTAGAATGATTAAATATTTTACTTTTGTCTTCAATAAGTTCTATATTGTCTTGATTAAATTTATAATTTAAATCCAAACTATTTCTCAAAAATTGGACATTTGTTTTAGCCTTTATAAAATTTTCATTTTCATTATTAAATTTATTTGAAATAATTAGATTTGGATTTTTAAAGTAAATATTGCTTAATGTTACATAAGGATTAGAAAAATTTTTTTCCCAGTCAAATTTAAAATTTGATCCAAATAAATTTCCTAAAATATTTAGTTTTTTTGACTTGTTTTGAAAATCAAAAAAATATTTAAATTTTTTTATTTTTGAAATTGATATTATTTCTTTATTTTGATCTCTAAAAAAAAAATTAGCATTTGCTAAATAAATTGGTTTAGTGATGTTGTTTTTTAAATGATTGTAAAAATTTTTTATATCAATAAATTGTAGATCTAAATCAACTTTATTTAAACGTATATTTTTTAATTCTATTTTTTCTTTTTTATGTAAATTTTTTGAAAAAATATTAATTTTTAAATTTTTTACTTTTAAAATTTTTTTTTTGGGTTCGTTTAAAAAATATATATCACATTCTTCAATCAGAAAGTGTGGGGTTGGAATCATTAAATATGTAATACTAGAAATATTTTTTAAATTTAATTTAAAATCTTTAGATATTTGTTTTTGAATTTCTTTATCAAAATTTTCATAATTATAGAAAGTGGGTATGGAAAAATATAATGACGATAAAAAAACAAATGCGATTGATAAAATAATTATTTCAAAAGGTTTTTTGTTTTTATATCTTGAAATGTCGTTTCTAACACTTAAAATGTATTTTTCAAACTTGCGTAAGTAATTTTTCATAGTTGCTGAAAATAGGATTTACACTAAAAATAGTAAAATGTTAAATTTAGAATATTTAAAAAATCTTAATGAAAAACAAAAAGAGGCTGTTTTGTCTCTTGATGGACCGCTTTTGATAGTGGCTGGAGCAGGTTCAGGAAAAACTAAAGTATTAATTTCAAGAATTGCTCATATAATTGAAAAGAAAAAAGCATACCCTAATCAAATTCTTGCTGTCACTTTTACAAATAAAGCCGCAAAAGAAATGCAAGATAGAATTAGCAAAATTCTAAAAAAAGAAGCTGTTGGTTTACCGTGGCTTGGTACTTTTCATTCGGTGTGTGCAAAATTATTAAGAAAACATGCTAAAGCTGTTAGTTTAAATTCAAACTTTACAATAATTGATCAGGACGATCAGGTTAAACTAATAAAAAATATATCAAAAGCAGAAAACATAGATACAAAAAAAATATCGCCAAAATATATTCTTTCAATAATTGATCAATGGAAAAATAAAGGATGGTATCCTGAAGATGTGGTGCTAAAAAAAAAAGAAGTATTGGAAAAAGGTTTTTTAAGTATATATAAAATTTATCAGTCTAAGTTACTTGATCTAAATGCCTGTGATTTTGGTGATTTAATATTGCACTCAGTAAAAATTTTTGAAAAAAATCCTGATATCACCGAAATGTATTCCAGGAATTTTAAGTATATTTTGGTTGATGAATATCAAGATACAAATTTAATTCAAAGCAAATGGTTAAATTACTTAGCAAAATATAATCAAAATATTTGTTGTGTAGGCGATGATGATCAATCAATTTATAGCTGGAGAGGAGCTGAAATAAAAAATTTTTTAGAATTTGATAAAATTTATGATAATACAAAAATAGTCAGGCTTGAAAGAAATTACAGATCAACTCAAAATATATTGTCAGTAGCATCTAAAATAATATCAAATAATGAGACTAGAGTTGGTAAAAATCTTTATACTGAAGGTGAAGATGGTGATTTAGTTTGCTTAAATTCTTTTAGAAATGGAAAAGATGAAGCTATTGGAATAAGCGACGAAATTGAAAAATTAAAAAAAAAATACTCTCTTAATAACATGTCAATTTTGGTAAGAGCAATATTTCAAACTCGTGAGTTTGAAGAGCGTTTTTTAAAAATTGGAATACCCTATAGAATCATAGGAGGCACAAAATTTTATGAACGTGCTGAAATAAAAGATTGTATTGCTTATCTTAGGGTAGTCAATCAAAGCAAAGATGATCTTTCTTTTGAAAGAATTATAAATGTTCCAAAAAGATCAATTGGAGAAACCACAATTAAACAGATAAATGAATATTCAAAACAAAATGGCTTGACTTTGGAAAAATCTGCAATTTCTCTAATTCAAGAAAATAAAATAAAACCAAAAAC
>CAZAGV010000022.1:0-13720 GCA_964484975.1 uncultured Candidatus Pelagibacter sp. | reverse complement strand
GATACCGTTGGATTGATCACTTACATGAGAACTGATGGTACAAATATATCAAATGATGCTGTTACTGACTTTAGGAATTTTATAAAAAATTCTTATGGTGATAATTATTTGCCAAAAGAACCTAATAATTACTCAGGTAAAAAAGCTAAGAATGCACAAGAAGCCCACGAAGCTATAAGACCTACAGATATAAGTAGAACTCCAGAATCAATAAAAAAATTCTTAAGTACAGATCAAAATAAACTATATAATTTAATTTGGTCAAGCGCACTATCATCGCAAATGGAACCAGCAAAATTTGATAGAAAAACTATTACAATAGATTCTGATAACGGTTTAAACCAGTTTAAATGTTCAGGATCAACAATTAAATTTGATGGTTTTTTAAAACTTTCAAGAATTGATGAAAATGAAGATGAAAAAATTCTTCCAGATGTAAATAAAGAAGAAGTTTTAGCTAATGATTTTATTGATGAACAACATTTCACACAACCACCTCCTCGATATTCTGAAGCAAGTTTAGTAAAAAAACTTGAAGAATTAGGGATTGGAAGACCTTCAACATACGCAAGTATTATTTCAGTAATATCAAATAGAGGATATGCTGATGTAATTAATAAACGTTTTTTTCCAACAGATAGGGGAAAATTATTATCTGCATTCTTAGAAAAGTTATTTTCTAAATATGTAGACTATGGTTTTACAGCTGGTTTAGAAGACCAGCTTGATGATATTACGACTGGTAAAGAAGAATGGATAAAAGTCCTTGATAATTTTTGGAAAGATTTTAATACAAATGTATCAACTGTTAAGGAAAAACGAACTCGAGAAGTATTAGATTTACTTAATGAAAGTCTTGGAGAATTAATTTTTGAATCTGACGAAAATGGAAAAATTAACAGAAGTTGCAAATTATGTAACAATGGTGAATTAAGTTTAAAAAATAGTTTCAGAGGAGGTGCATTTATAGGCTGTTCTAATTATCCGGAATGTAAATTTACCAGACCTCTATCTAAGTCTAAAGCAAATGATCAATACGCACTAGCAGAGCCTAAATTGATTGGTCAAAATGATAATGGTAAAGACATTTATTTAAAAAATGGAAGATTTGGTCCATATCTTCAATATGAAATGATTGAAGAAGAAGTATCAACTAAAAAGAAAAAAGAAAACGATAATTTAAAAAATGTATCTATACCTAAAGGAATAAATATAGATAAAATTGATTTGGAAAAATCGAAATATTTATGTTCACTTCCAAAAGTTATAGGCCAGCATCCTGACAATGGAAAAGATATAACAATAAATTCAGGCAGATTTGGTCCATATCTTAAATGTGATAATAAATCAGCAAGACTAGAAAATGTTGATGAGCTTTTCACTATAGGTCTTAATAGAGCAATTACATTAATTGCTGAAGCAAAACCGGGAAGAATATCTTCTTCATTAATAAAAGATTTAGGAGAACATCCTGAAGACAAAAAACCTGTAAGAATCATGAAAGGTCAATACGGACCATATATTAAGTATAAATCTTTAAACGCAACAATACCTGAAGAAAAAGATCCACTTGAAATTAACATGGAGGAAGCTCTGATTTTAATTGAAAAGAGAAGAGAATACGATAAAACTAAAAAAAGAAAAAAAAAGAAATGAAAAAGCTTATAACGATTATTTTTTTATTCGCATTTACAATAACTAATGTACATTCAGCTGAGAACTGCAAACAATATAAAAAACTATCGAAAAATTATTTGAAATGTCTAGGTGGAAAATTGAATTTAAAAAATAAATCTTCAGGATTAGGTTTAGATACAAGCAACATTAAAGAAAAAAAAACTTTAAGTGATTGGTTTAAAAAGAAAAAATGAAATTTGAAGATAATATAAAGAAAGAACAAATCAACTTACCTAAAGCAGCAGCGCCAGTTGGTTCTTACGTTGCAACAAAAATAGTTGGTAAATTATTGTATATATCTGGTCAAATTTCAATTGATGAAAATGGAGAATTAATTAAGGGAAAACTAGGTAAAGAATTGCAAACTGATGATGGATATAAAGCTGCAGAAAGATGCGCTTTAAATATTACAGCACAAGCAAAGAAAGCTTGCAATGATGACTTATCAAAAATTAAATCGTGTATTAAATTAACTGGTTTTGTAAATTCAACAAATGATTTTGTCGAACAACCGAAAGTTATCAATGGTGCATCAGACACGATAGGAAAAATATTTGGTGAAGCTGGAATGCATGCAAGAGCTGCAGTTAGCACAAATAGTTTGCCCCTTGGGGTTGCAGTTGAAGTTGATGCTATATTTGAATTAAATTAAATTATCTTCCAATACTAAAATATTTTATTTTATCTTTTTTCATTTTATCCAAAGGATAAATATTCCTCATATCAAATAATTTAAATTTATTATTTTTAATAATCTTTTTAAAATTGATAGATTTAAAATCATTCCATTCAGTATGCACTATAACTAAATCAGAATTTTCACAGGCAGATTTAATTGATGTTTTAAATTGAACATTTTTTATTTTTTTAAATTCCTTCTTTTCTCCAGTAGGATCATAATAATTTATAAAAGCACCTTTTTTTGAAAGTTTTGGTATTATTTTAACACTAGAAGATTCTCGCATATCATCAGTGTTAGCTTTAAAAGTTACACCTAAAAAACAAATTTTTTTATTTTTTAAATTATTATTTAATATTTTAAATATTCTATTAATTAACAATTTTGTTCGATTTTCATTTGATTTAATAACTGATTTAATTAATGATAAATTTGTTTTAAATTTTAATGCAGTATCTAAAATTGCTCTCGTGTCTTTTGGGAAACAAGATCCACCATAGGCTGGCCCAGCTCTTAGAAATCTACCACCAATCCTATTATCTAAACCCATGCCTATAGAAACGTCTTCTATATTAACATTCAATTTTTCACACATATTTGCAATTTCATTAATATAGGTAATCTTGGTTGCCAAAAAGGCATTAGAGGCATATTTAATCAATTCTGCTGCCCTTCTTGAAGTGTTTAAATATTTAGCTCCTTTTGAAATCAAAGGACTATAAAGTTGTTTTAAAATTTTACTTGGTTTTTTTTCCGATGTACCAATTACAACTCTATCAGGGTAAATAAAATCTCTAATAGCTTCACCTTCTCGCAAAAATTCTGGGTTAGAAACTACAGAAAATAATTTTTTTTTATTTTTTTTTGATAAAATTTTTTCTATTTCATCTCCAGTTGTTACAGGAACTGTCGATTTATTAATTATTATTTTAAATGAATTAATATATTTACTGATTTGTTTTGATGCACTAAAAATTTGAGATAAGTCTGCTCCAAATGCATTTTTTCTAGTAGGTGTCCCCACACAAAGAAATATTATATTTGAATTTCTTACAGCTTTAGCTAAATCAGTAGTAAAAGATAATTGACCTGCTTTAAGGTTTTTTTTTACTAATTCTTCTAATCCTGGTTCGTAAATTGGAATAATAGAATTTTTTAAATTGTTTATTTTATTTTTGTCTTTATCAACACAAACTACATCATTGCCTAGGTCAGAAAAACACGCGCCACTTACTAAACCTACATAACCTGTTCCTATCATGCATAATTTCATATTTTTGAAATCTCTAATGAAGATTTGATATAGCCATTCATTGTTCCACAATCTAAATATTTTCCATTAAATCTATGAGCAATAAACTTTTCTCCATCATTTATTAACATTTTTATAGTGTCGGTAATGTGAATTTCTCCACCTTTTCCTTTTTTTTGATTTTTCAACTTTTTAAATATTTTTTTTGGTAGTATGTATCTGCCGATAACAGCATTATTGGAAGGAGCTGAATTAATATCAGGTTTTTCAACAACGTCACTAATATAAAAGTTGTTTTTATCTATATTTGCTTTCTTTGAATATATTCCCCATCTATTGACTGTTTTTTTATTTACTCTCATGCTAGCCATAACAGAACATTTTTTTTTATTATGTATTAAAATCATATCTTTTGAACAATTTCTTTTTATTATCAAATCATCTGGTAAGAGCATTAAGAAAAATTTGTCTTTTATTAATTTTTTAGTTTTTAGTACAGCGTCTCCTGTTCCATTTGGATTATTTTGATAAACAAATTTAATCATTTTTTTATACTTTTTAATTTTTTTGTATTCTTTAATAATTCTTAAATCTTTCTTTTTTTTAATTATTTTTTGATAAAATTTGTCATTGTAAAAATATTTTTTGATGTTTTCTTTTTTTTTAGATATAATAAAAATTATTTGTTTTACTCCTGCGTCAATACATTCTTCAATAATATACTCTAAACCTACTTTGCCATTTATTGGCAGAAGTTCCTTGGCATAAACACTTGTTAAAGGTAATAGTCTTGTGCCTAATCCTGCCAATGGTATTATTGCTTGTCTTATCATTAGAATGTATTAATTAAATGAAGTACCATAAATGATAATTTTTAAAAGCATTAATAGATTAAATAAAGAAGTTAATTTTAAGGCAAACATAGGCTTTGTTCCTACAATGGGTTCATTGCATAAAGGTCATATTTCGCTTATTAAATCATCAAAAAAAATCTGTAAAAAAACCTTAGTAAGTATTTTCGTAAATCCTTCACAATTCAATAAAAGAAGTGATCTAAGAAATTACCCAAGAAATTTGAAGAAAGACATTAAGATTCTCCTGAATCTAAAAGTTGATTATTTATTAACTCCAAATGTAAAGGATATTTACAGTGAGAGAAAAAACACAAAAATTAAATTAAATAAAAAAGATAAAATAATGTGTGCCCTATACAGACCTGGTCATTTTGAAGGTGTTTTGGCTGTAATAAATCAATTTTTGTTAAGATTTAAACCGAAATGGATATTTTTTGGAGAAAAAGACTATCAACAACTTTTTTTAATTAAAAAATTTATAAAAAATAAGTTTAAAACTAGAATTTTTTCCTGTTCAACTATACGTGATAAAAATAAAATAGCTTTATCATCCAGAAATATTTTACTAAATAATAATGATATTAAAAAATCATCTTTTATTGCAAAATTATTATTAAAATTTAAACATAAAATTAAAAAGAATATATATCAAAAGAAAAATATTAATAATATTATTTTTAAAATAAGTAGTATAAAAAATATTAAAATTGAATATTTAGAAATAAGAAATAAAAATAATTTATTAAAAAATTATAACAAAAATAACTTCAAAATTTTTTTAGCTTATTATAATAGAAAAATAAGACTAATTGACAACTATTAACTTTAATAGAAAAAATATGCGCCCACGCCTAGGAACGATAAAAATCCTATAACATCTGTAATAGTAGTTACAAATACACTGGATGCTATAGCGGGATCTATATTTATTTTTTTTAGTGACACTGGAACTAATATTCCAAAAAGACCGGCCACTATCATATTTAAAACCATTGAAATTGATATAATTAAAGAAAGCGTTATATCGTTAAACCATAATTGAACTACTACTGCACTAATAATAGCAAATATTATTCCGTTTAATATTCCAATTGAAAATTCTTTTAAAATATTTTGTGAAAAATTATTCTTGGTTAATTCATTAGTAGCAATAGTTCTTATTGTAACTGTGAGTGTTTGCATTCCTGCGTTTCCTCCCATTGAAGCAACTATTGGCATCAATACTGCTAAAGCAACAACTTTTTCAATATCTTCCTGGAAAAAACCAATAACTACTGATGCAATTATTGCTGTAAATAAATTTAATAGAAGCCAGGTGAATCTTCTTTTAGTTTTTTTGAATATTCCATCGGTAATTTCTTCATCTCCAACACCAGCTAGTCTTAAAACATCCTCTTCAGCTTCTTCTTTTAACACTGTTAATATGTCATCACTTGTTATCATTCCAACTAATTTATTATTTTTATCTACTACACAGGCTGAATTTAAATTATAATTTTCAAATAAGTGACCTACTTCTTCTCTGTCCATATCAACTGGGATCGACAATTGAGATTCATTCATTATTGAATTCATTTTTGTTTCTCTTGAAGTTCTTAAAACTTTTGAAGAAGGAACTGTTCCAACAGGTTTAAATTCGTTATCAACTATGAAAATTTCTAAAAATTCTTCAGGTAAATCTTTGTTTTCTCTTAAATAATCGATAGTTTGACCAACTGACCAGTTACTAGGTATTGCTGTAAATTCTCTTTGCATTATTCTGGCAGCGGAATCTTCTGGATAGCTTAAGCTTTCTAAAAGTACAAATCTATCTTTGGGTGGTAATGAGCTTAATATTTCATTTTTATTTTTTTCATCTAAATTTTCTAAAATTTTAATTGAATCGTCTGATTCTAAATTTTTTAATATATATACAATCGAATCTTTTGATAAATATTTAATAACTTCTGATTGAACAGACTCGTTGATTTCTACAAATACTTCGGGATCTATCTTAAAGTTATTAAGTTTAATTAAATTTTCTCTATCATTTTCGTTAAGATGTTCAATAATATCTGCTGCATCAGCTGGGTGCATTTCTTTGAACGAGTTAGAAATAAAAACTGCATCGTTATTAGCAATTTTATCTGTAACAACCTTGATATATTCTTTATTAAACTCAAAATTGACTTTTTTATCTTTTATTTTTCTTACTAAAGTCATAAAAAACCTTTATTTTTATATGGCACTATTAATGGATAATTTTTATATTACAATTCTTTAATGAGCATAGAGATAAAAAGATCAATAAAACCAGTAAATTATTTAGACGCTATAAAATTTTTAGAGGATAGAGTCGTTGAAATTAATAATAATCAAGCAAATGAACTGATTTGGATATTAGAACATCCATCAACTTTTACAGCTGGGCCAAGCTCTAGCAAAAGAGATATTTTAGACAAGTCAATTGATATAATTAAAACTTCAAGAGGGGGTAAAATTACTTGGCATGGGCCAGGCCAGTTAATTTGTTATTTGGTGATTAATCTTAATAATAGAAAAAGAGATATAAGAAATTTTGTAAATATTATTGAAAATTCAATTATACATTCACTCAAATCTTTTGGTATCAATTCTTTTAATGATAGAAAAAATATTGGAATTTGGTCAAAATTAAACAACAAAGAAAAAAAAATTGGAGCTATAGGTATTAAAGTTAGAAAATGGATTGCTTATCATGGATTCTCAATAAACGTAAGCAATGATATTTCTAATTATCAAAAAATTGTACCATGCGGAATAAAAGATAAAGGTATTACTACTTTAAAAAAAATTAATAATCAAAATTATAATAAGCTCTCAGATGTAATTATAAAAAATTTAGTTACTAATTTAAAAATTTAAGTCTCTTCGTCTTTATAAGTTTTTTAAAATAATTAGGCAATAATGCTTTAAAAGTAAATTTTTTATTATTTATAATAAATTTTATTTTGTAGGAATGAAGCATTAATTCTTTATTTTTGGTTTTTAAATTTTTTTCAAATGTATATTTGTCATCACCATATATGGGATGACCAATAAGAGAAAGTTGCTTCCTTAATTGATGTTTTCTTCCAGTTATGGGATTCATTTCTAATAAAGAACAGTTAGAATTTTTATCAAGAACTTTAAAAATAGTCTTTGAATTTTCAATTATTTTTTTACTTTCTTCGTATCTTACAAGGTCTTGATCTAAAACCCCTTTATTAGCTTCTATTTCTCCGTAACATATTGCTAGATAAGTTTTATGAATTTTTCTTAGTCTAAACAATGATGTAAATAATTTTGCAGTATCTCTATTTTTTGCAATTATAAAAACTCCAGATGTATCTTTATCTAATCTATGGACAGAGTATGGTTTGCTATTTTCAAATATTTTACTTTTTGAAAATATATCAATCAAATTTTTTTTAGATTTAGTCCCGCCTTGTACTGCTATACCTGACTCTTTATTTACTACAATAAAATTTTCATTATCATCAATAATTAAATCTTCATTTTCTTTGATTACTTCATCAGATGGTTTAAATTTTATATTTTTTCGTATAATTTTTTTTTCAAATTTAAGGTTATAAACATTTATTATATCCTTAACTTTTAATTTAGTTGAACTTTTAGTTTTCTTTTTGTTAAGCTTTATTTTTCCTGCTCTTAATGATTTTTCAATTAATCCCTGAGGTACGTTACCAAGGTTGTTTCTTATCCATTTATCAATTCGAATACCTTCGTAAGAATGATCTACGATGTATGGCTTATTCATCTATATTATGAATTTATGCTGTGACTGCTTTTTTTTCTTCCGTGCTTTTTTTAGTTTCTTTTTTTTTTCTGTCTACTCTTTTTGCTTCAACATCTCTTTCAACAAATTCAATTATAGCTAATGGTGCATTATCTCCATATCTATAACCAGCTTTTATTATACGTGTGTAACCACCTTTTCTGCTTTCATATCTTTTTGCTAGAGTTTTTTTTACTTTATTAGCTGATTTTATATCTTGTAATTTTGAGGCTAATATTTTTGTGTTTTGTAAATTATTCTTTTTTCCCAAAGTTATTATTTTATCAGCTTGTGGCTTTAGTACTTTTGCCTTCGGTAATGTAGTTGTTATTTGTTCATACTTAATTAAAGAATTAAGCATATTTTTGATTAATGCTTTTCGATGTTCAGATGTTCTGTTAAGTTTTTTGTAACCTAATCTATGTCTCATTATATAGCTTCCTCAAGTTTTTTCGATAATTCAGCAATATTGTCTGGAGGCCAGTTTGGTATTTCCATGCCCAAATATAAAGACATAGTATTTAGCACTTCTTTTATTTCATTTAAGGATTTTCTACCAAAGTTTGGGGTTCTAAGCATTTCACCTTCAGATTTTTGAACAAGATCACCAATATAAATAATATTATCATTTTTTAGACAATTCATTGATCTTACAGAAAGTTCTAGTTCGTCTACTTTTCTTAGTAAGTTTTTATTAAATTCAGGTTCAGTTACTGCTTCTCTTACAGTGACCTCTTGCGGTTCATCAAAATTAACAAACATTCCTAATTGGTCCTGAAAAATTCTTGCAGAATAAGCTACAGCATCTTCTGCTGAAATAGATCCATTGGTTTCAACTTCCATAATAAGTTTGTCGTAATCTAATGCTTTACCTTCTCTAGCTGTGCTTATTGAATACGAAACTTTTTTAACAGGACTAAAAAGTGAGTCGATTGGTATTAATCCTAATGGTGGTGCTTCAGGTTTATTCATGTCCGCAGAAACGTAACCTTTGGCATTGCCAACTGTCATTTCCATATGAAAATTTGTATTTTCATCTAAATTACAAATAACTAAATCTGGATTTAATATTTCTACATCAGCAAGAGGTGTTATGTGTGAAGCTTTAATTTCGCCAGGACCTTTTGCGTCAAGTATTAATTTTTTTGTTCCTTCCATGTTGCTTTTTAAAGCCAATGATTTTACATTTAGTACAATATCTGTAACATCTTCTCTTACTCCTTTTATTGAAGAAAATTCATGAAGAACGCCATCTATTTGAATTGCTGTGACGGCTGTTCCTCTTATAGAAGATAATAGTATTCGTCTTAGTGAATTTCCTAAAGTTAAACCATAACCTTTTTCCAAAGGTTCTGCTATAATTTTTGCATATGATTTATCATCGCTTAGCTTAATATCAAGTTTTGCCGGTTTAATGAGTGATTTCCAATTTTTAATATTTATGTTAGTAGCTTCCATTTAAACTCTCCTTTTTTTTGGTGGTCTTGTCCCGTTATGTGGCATAGGCGTTGTATCTTTAATAGAAATAATTTTAAATCCTCTAGCCTGTAGTGCTCTTAATGCAGTTTCTCTTCCAGAACCTGGGCCTTTTACTTCAACTGATAAAGTTCTCATTCCAACTTCTAATGCTTTTGCAGCAGCTGCATCAGCTGCAACTTGTGCAGCATATGGAGTTGATTTTCTTGAACCTTTAAATCCTTTTTGTCCTGCAGATGCCCAAGAAACAATATTTCCTTGATTGTCTGCAATTGACACAATAGTGTTGTTAAATGTTGATTGAACATATGCTATGCCATTTAAAATATTTTTTTTAGCTTTCTTTTTTTTTGAATAAGAGCTTTTTTTAATAGTTTTTACTTTTTCAACTTGATCTTTTTGTTCTGATTTTATCTTTTTATCTTTAGTCATTAATTAAAAATTTATTTTTTAAGTGGCGTTAATTTTTTACCTGCAATAGCAATTGCTTTTCCTTTTCTAGTTCTAGCATTGCATCTTGTTCTTTGACCTCGAACAGGAAGTTTTTTTCTATGCCTTGAACCTCTGTATGATGCTAAATCAATTAATCTTTTTATGCTTAAAGAGTTTTCTCTTCGCAGATCACCTTCCACCGTAAAATTTTTATCAATATATTCTCTTATTTTTAAAATTTGGTCATCAGTTAATTGATTAACTCTTGTAGATTTTTCTATTTCTAAAGCATTGCAAATCTGATCAGAAAATTTATCACCGATTCCATAAATATATGTCAGTCCTACATGAACCAATTTGTTTTGAGGAATGTTTACACCTGCTATCCGAGCCATAATAATGTGATAAAATTTAGCCTTTTATATAAGAAGTTATTTTAATGTCAATCTCTTATCCAGTGATAATTTGCTCAATTTTGCTTGAAATTACTTCAATTTTTTCACTACCATCTATTTCGTAAAAATTTGGATTTTTAGAATAGAAATCTAAGATAGGTCTAGTTGTTTCCATGTAAGTATCATACCTTTTAAGAATAGTGTTTAAGTCATCGTCTGGCCTTTTTTCTAAAATTTTTCTTCTCTCAATTCTTTTTATTATTGTATCTTTATTTACGTTGAGAAAAAAAATAAAATCTATTTTTTGGTTTGAGCTATCTAACAATAAATCTAAATTTTTAGCCTGGTTTAATGATCTAGGATATCCGTCAAATATTAGTTTATTTTTTTTTTGAGGGTCAAATATAATATTTTTTATAAGCTTATTAACTATATCGTCAGTTGCAAAATCACCTTTAGAAATAATTTCTTCAATTTCTTTTCCAATTTCAGATTTATTTTTAATTTCAGTTCTGAGAAGATCACCTGTTGAAACTTGATTAAGATTAAATTTATTTACAATATTTTGAGCTTGAGTTCCTTTTCCTGCACCTGGTGGTCCAAAAATTATAACATTCATTTTTAATTATCTTCCAAATTTAGTTTTCTTTATTAATTGTTCGTACTGTGAACTCATTAATCTAGTTTGTATTTGTGTAACAGTGTCTATGGCAACTACTACAACAATTAAAATTGAAGTTCCACCTAGATAAAAAGGTATTGGGTAATTAGCAATTAAGAATTCTGGCATTAAACATACCAATGTTAAATACAAAGCACCAATTGTAGTTAATTTTGTTAATATATTATCAATATATAATGCAGTACTTTCACCGGGTCTTATACCGGGTATAAAACCACCATATTTTCTTAAATTTTCTGCTGTTTCAGTTGGGTTAAAAGTTATTGAAGTATAAAAGAAAGTAAAGAATATAATTCCTGATGCGTATAAAATCATATAAAGAGGCTGACCTTGAGAAAAAAAAGAAACAATGGTTTGAAAAGTATCGTTTTGTGAAGCATTAAAATTAGAAAAAGTTACTGGTAACAATAGTAGTGCTGACGCAAATATTGCAGGAATTACTCCAGCAGAATTTATTTTCAAAGGCAAATGTGAGGAATCGCCACCATAAACTTTGTTGCCCATTTGTCTTTTTGGATAATTAATCAAAATTTTTCTTAAAGCTCTTTCCATAAAAACAATAAACATTATTGTAGCTATTAATAAAATAAATATAAAGATTATCATGGCTGCAGAAATAGCCCCTGTCCTACCTAGCTCAAAAGTTGTCACTAATGCTCTTGGAATTTCGGCAACTATTCCTGAAAATATAATAAGCGATATACCATTACCAATTCCTCTTTGTGTAATTTGTTCACCTAGCCACATTAAAAACATTGTTCCTGCTACTATTGTAGTAACAGTGGTAATTTTAAAAAACATACCTGGGTTTATTACCAGATTAGCGGAAGATTCTAATCCTACGGACAATCCATATCCCTGGACTGTAGCTAATAAGACAGTTCCATATCTTGTTATTTGTGTAATTTTTTGCCTTCCAATTTCTCCTTGGCTTTTTAGATTTTTAAAATAGTCTGAAACTCCTGTAAGCAATTGAACTATAATTGATGAAGAAATATACGGCATTATTCCTAGTGCAAAAATTGCCATTCTACTGACTGCACCACCAGCAAATACATTAAACATTCCAAGCAGTCCTTTTTGATTACTCTGCATCATATTTTGAAGTTGTTCAGGATCAATTCCAGGAATTGGAACAAATGTTCCAAATCTATATACAGATAAAATGAATAAGGTAAAAAAAATTCTATTTCTTAAATCGTGAGACTGGGATGCTTCACTCATATAAATTTATTCTTTTCGTTTCAGGCTTATAGTTCCGCCAGCTTTTTCTAATTTTTCTTTTGCTGACTTAGATATAAAATCTACACTTAGATTAATTTTATCTTTTATTTCGCCTGATCCAAGTACCTTAACTTTGCGAAATGATTTGTTTATAATTTTAGTTTTTTTTAATAAATCGATATTTATTTGAGAATCTTTATTTATTTTTTTTGTTTCAATTAAGTTTTGAATCTTGTCTAAATTTATAATAGCAATTTTTTCTTTTTTTAAAGGATTAAATCCTCTTTTAGGTAGCCTTCTGTACAAAGGCATTTGTCCACCTTCAAAACTTTTGATAGCTACACCGCTTCTTGATTTTTGGCCTTTTACACCACGGCCTGATGTTTTTCCTTTCCCTGATCCAATTCCACGTCCTACTCGCATTTTTTTTATTTTTATTTGTGATGTCGAATTTAAATTAGTCATTATCCTCTCTTTTCAACAATTTCTGATATTTTTTTATTTCTTAACATAGATATATTTTTTGGAGAATTTTGCTTTAAAAGTGCTTTCATACATGCTCTTATTACATTATGAGGGTTTGCTGTTCCTAAAGATTTGGCTACTATGTCTTTAATTCCTAATACTTCACATACAGCTCTTACTGGGCCGCCGGCTATTATTCCAGTACCCTTTGGTGCTGCTCTTAATTTAATTTTTCCTGCCCCATCTTTTCCATAAATATCATGATGGATTGTTCTACCTTCTCTTAATGGAATATGAATTAATTTTCTTCTTGCTAGTTCGTTAGCTTTTTTAATTGCATCTGGTACTTGTTTTGCTTTTGCGTGAGCAATTCCAATCTTACCATTTTGATTTCCAACAACAACTAAAGCTGAAAATCCGAACCTTCTACCACCTTTTACTACTTTGGTAATTCGATTTATATGTACCAACTTTTCTAAATATTCATTATTTTTTTCTTTTTTTTCCATAAATTAAAATTCCATTCCTTTTTTTCTTAATGTTTCAGCAAAAATTTTTACTCTTCCATGGTATTTGTACAATCCTCTATCAAAATAAATTTTAGTTATTTTTTTTTCTACAGCTTTTTTTGCTAGATTTTCAGCAACAGCCTGGGATAATTCAGTTTTATTTTTTTTCTCAAGAGATTTAATAGATTTATCTTTTGATGATGCTGATAAAATTGTAATATTTTTGTTTTTATCAATAATTTGAGCGCAAATATTTTTTGATGATCTATATACGCTTAA
>CAZAGV010000021.1:0-14190 GCA_964484975.1 uncultured Candidatus Pelagibacter sp. | reverse complement strand
AAATGTTTTTGCATCCACATTTCCATTTGCTTCTTGAAGCATCTTTTTGGCATTTACTCCAAAGATCTTATAAACAGACTCACATTTAATTACCGCGTCGCTCATATTTTTTTAATAAGTTATACGAAATTTAGTATAAATAATATCTATATAATTCTTGTTTTTCCTCCCTAAAAATTTTTAATAAAATAAACTCTTGTATCAATTCCGGTGTTAAAAAAACTTAAAACCTCTCCACTAACAGTAATTGTTTCATTTACTCCAACATTACTTCCAGTTACAGTAAAACCAGCAAAGCATTTATTTTTCTCTTTGTCCCACTTAACAAATGTTTCTTTAATATCATTACCGTTAATAGTGTATATTGTATAAGCTTTAAAATTTATTAAATTAGCACCCATAACAGAACGCTGACTTACAATTTTTGTCGCATTGCAAACTGCTTCGTGTTGTTCTTCAGACAATTTATGGCCTTTAGTTCCTTCATAGGGTACTAGAATACCTGATGGAAGGCTTGAAATCAGTTTGCTTAGTTCTTTTTCTTTTGCAATTCTTTCCTCTTCTAATTTCATTTTTCTAACTAATTCATCACCTCCACCCCAAAAAATATTTAAAATAGCAAAAGATAAAATTACGATAAATGTTATAGTAACAAGACCACCAAATTGTCTAACTGGTTCGGGTAACTCCTTTAATTTATTTAAATATTTATCTTGTAGCATTGTTTTAATTATTCTTGTAATTCACCGTTTACCCAAGTGCCTGTTTTTTCTTTTCCATCAGACCAAGTAAATGTTCCTTTTCCATTCATGAAACCATTGGCCCACTCTCCTTCATAAGTTGCGCCATTTGGAAAAGTTAAAACTCCTTGTCCACTCCACTCGCTATTTTTAAATTCACCTTCATAAACATATCCATTGGGCCAAATTTCAATTCCATGACCATTTTTTTTTGTTCCAACCCATTCTCCTTCATAAGTTGTTTTATCTGTATAGGTCCATTTACCAAAACCATCTTCACAATTTCCTTCACAACCAGTCTTTCGAGCTGAAACTGATGTCGTAATTAAAAAACTTAAAATTATGTAAATAAGATATTTTTTCATCATTATATTTTACACTAAATTATATAAAAAAAAATCAGACTTTTTTCTCCTTTTTTCTACAAGAATAAAAAGAAATACTTTTTTCTAAGTTATCACTTTTTAAATTTCTTGTAATTTCATGAACTAATTCACCAGATTTTCTAGTTATTATGCCTGACTCTGAGTAATTCTTTTCTTTATTAAAAGCTTTAAATAAAACTACGTCTTTATTTACAACTTTGACATCAAATTTTACGGTTTTTGAAAGAAACAATGATAGTCCATTAATTAATAGTGTTTCTGGTTGTTTTGCAAAAATTTCAAATTTATCTAAACCTTTTTCATCTAAATCTTTGGCTAGAAAAGTTGTATAATTATATTCTGAATTCTTAAGTATTTTCTTTTCTAGCTCACATACAAAAATAAGTTCAATATCCTCTTGTATATTTATATTTTTAGCAAACGATATAGTAAAGTATAATAAGCTAAGAGATATATATAAAAAACACTTTGACATTTAACTATTTTTTTTTCTAATTTTAATCCATGTGGATTTAAAGTTTAAAAAAAAATCTCCCCCAACATTGTTGGGAGAGATTTATAATTTATTAGCTTTTGTGCTTATTTAGTCCAAGCTTTCCAAACTTTTTTGTTATCAGCTAACCATTTTTTACCTGCATCTTCGTGAGTCATTTTGTCAACGTCAACTAAAGCTGCCATTGCACCAATTTGACCTGTAGAGAATGACATTTTTTTGAAAATTTCAGCTGCTCCTGGATGAGTTTTTGTAAAGTCTGCATTTACAGCCTTTTTCAAATAACCATCTGGCGAACCACATTTTCCATCACCACCATCTTCTGGTCTACAACCAGCAGTGTATGGAGGGAAGTCTATAAATGTAAAACCAGCACCATCTGTAAAGTTTGGTGTCCAGTTAAATATTATAGTTCCTCTTCCTTCTTTTTTAGCTGCTGCTAATTCTGCCCAAAGTGCATCTGCACTTCCAGCAAATTTAACTGTCCAAAGATCTCCTAAACCTAAAGCATCAATTCTTTGAGGTATTAAGTCTCCGTGCCAAGTTTGTGGACCTTCTAACATTCTTCCTTTTCCATCTGAGTCAGGTGTTACAAAGTTTTTAGCACAATCAGGATTTTTTAAAGCAGTCCAATCTGGAAGACCTGGACATAATCCTTTGTCAGTTACCCAGTTAGGATATCCCATATCTTCAAGAGTTCTTGCTTCGTGATCTCCCCAATCAAGTAAACCACCAGCATCAAGAGCTGTTGTAAATGATTTACCAAAAGCAGATTCCCAAACTTCGTGTGATATATCTACATCACCAATACGAATTGACTCGTAAACAGCTTGAGAGTCAGCTGGTACATATTCTACATTTCCACCCATGTCTTCTATAATTCCACCAATTACATAAGCCATAACAACTTGGCTTGACCAATTGTGTGTTGGGATTCGTGTAGGTTTTTTACTATCTGCATTAGCTATTCCAATAAATGAAACTGCTGAAATAATTATAGCAGATAAAAGAGATATTATTTTTCTCATTTTTTTCCCCTTTCCTTAATATTAAGTTTATAGAGTATGTGCTTAAGTAAAATTATAGTCAACAGGAGAGATATATATATAATATAGATATAAAAAAGATAAAGATATGTTCGAAAATAGCAACGCAATAAGAAATCCGGGTCTAAGAACTCTGCCACCTGGGGTTGAAAGGTACTTGGTCCAAGGAGGTGGTATCAATGTTCTTGAAGTTTTTCCAGAAGACAAAATAGAAATTATTAATGATGAAGGGAAACAAATTTGTGAAGTTGTTGTTTTTAATTCAAAAGGAAAGAGTGATCTATCAATTCTAAATTTAAAAGAAAATTCTAATGGAGATTATTTAAAAAAAGCTATCAATCAGGATGGAAAAATTTCAAATTTATTCAAAAAAAAAAATCTTGAATTAAATAAATCTAAATCTTCAATTATATTTAATGAAGATTGTCCAATGGATGAAAAAATCATTTTAAAATCAAAAGACAAATGTACTGTCATGGTTGCTTCACCGGGAGAAGAAATGAATGTTCATAATCAAAATCCACCTACAAGTTTAACTGTTTTTTTACATAGAGCTAAGTTTGAAATAAAAGAAGAACAATATGTTTTGCCTGAACCTCTTTATGAACCAAGTTCAGAAAAATTTATTAAAAGAATGACTGCTGAAACTTACGATGTAAAAGAAGGAGATTATATTCAAATTATTGATACAAGTGGTAGACAATGTTCAGATTTCTTAGCTTTTGATAGAAAGAAACTTGATAAAGGTATTGAAAGTATCATTGATCCGACTGCAACAAGAACATTTATGGGTGCAGCGTACCCTATGCCAGGTTTATTTTCAAAATTCTTTGATGCAGATCATGATCCTGTAATTGAAGTAGTAAGAGATACTGTGGGAAGACATGATACTTTTAATTATGCATGTACTTCAAAATATTATGAGGATATGGGATATTTTGGTCATATAAATTGTTCTACAAATTTTAATAATGCCTTAAAAAAATATGAAGTAAAACCAAGGAAAGGTTGGATCGCAATTAATCTTTTTTTTAACACAGCCATTGATGCTAATAATGTTGCTTCTTTTGATGAACCTTGGTCTAGGCCTGGGGATTATGTACTATTTAGGGCTTTAAAAGATTTAAAATGCGCTTCTTCAGCATGTCCTTGTGATGTTGATCCGGCAAATGGATGGAATCCAACAGATATATTTGTTAGAACTTATCCTAAAGAAAAAAAAATTTCGAAAGGGGTAGCTTTTAGAGTGAATACAGATTCAGAACCAAAACTTACACAGGAAACTGGTTTTCACAGTAAAACATCTAAGTTAACTAAAAATTTTATTAACTATAATGGATACTGGCTTGCAAACAACTACACAAATTATGGTGCAATAAAAGAATATACTTCATGTAGAGAAAGTGCGATTGCTACAGATTTATCACCACTAAGAAAATTTGAAATTTTAGGGCCAGATGCTGAAAATTTAATGCAATACACACTTACACGTAATGTAAAAAAATTATCAAACGGTCAAGTTGTTTATTCTGCAATGTGTTATGAAAATGGATGTATGATTGATGATGGTACATTAATGAAATTTGGACAAGATAATTTTAGATGGATTGGTGGACAAGAGTATGGCGGTGAGTGGTTAAAAGAACAGGCTAAAAATAAAAATTTTAAGGTTTGGGTAAAATCATCAACAGATCAAATCCACAATATTGCAGTACAAGGGCCAAATAGTAGGAAAATTTTAGAAAAATTCGTTTGGACACCTGATACTCAACCTTCAATTAAAGATTTACAATGGTTTAGATTAACTATTGCAAGGATTGACAACGTAACTGGAACACCAATTATGGTATCAAGAACTGGTTATACCGGTGAATTAGGATTTGAACTTTGGTGTCACCCAAAAGATGCTGCTTTGGTCTGGGATAAAGTTTTTGAAGCTGGTAAAGAATTTAACATATCCCCTTTAGGCTTAGAAGCATTAGATATGGTTCGTATAGAAGCGGGATTAATATTTTATGGTTATGAATTTGATGACAAGACAGATCCTTTTGAAGCTGGTATAGGCTTTACAGTTCCTCTTAAAACAAAAGAAGATGATTTTATTGGTAAAGAAGAATTAATTAAAAGAAAAAACAACCCTCAAAAAAAACTTGTAGGACTTGAGCTAGTAGGCCATGAACCGGCTGCAAATGGTAATACGGTTCATATTGGTAGAGGCCAAGTTGGAGTTATAACAAGTGGAATGTTGTCTAAAACTTTAAATAAAAATATTGCACTTTGTAAAATAGATGCAAAACATGCAGAAATAGGGAATGAAGTTGAAGTAGGAAAGATGGATGGTCATCAAAAAAGAATTCCAGCTAAAATAGTTCCTTTTCCTCATTATGATCCAACTAAATCAAGAGTAAGGTCTTAATGAAAAGTACAAAAAATTTATTGGATTTTTGGGAAGAGCAAATGAGACATTCTCATCGTTCAAGTAATTATTTTTTCAGAAAATCTCCTTCTCACTATCATATGATGCTTTTAATTATGGCGTATCACAAACAAAGTTTGCCCATAACTGTCGAAGAATTAAAAACAAAACTATTCAAAACTTCACGGCCAAAATCTGCATTAATAATTAACGAGGCATGTGAAAAAGGATTTTTTTATTTAGAAAAAGCAAAGGATGATCAAAGAAAAAAAAATATCAAACCAACCGAAAGTTTTGTACAAGAATTTGAAGATTATCTTATTAAGTTAAGAGAAATATCCCTTTAACCAGTATTCTTCATAGCTGCAGATATACCTGCTATTGATGTCATCATTGCATCATTAAGATATTTCTTATCATTAGATTTGAATTTTTTCTTTGATATTTTATTCATAACTACGGCTTGTAGTATGTTTAAAACCTCAGAATAAATGTTTCTAACAATGACCGTTGTTCTAAATTTTTTTCTTTGATTAATTATTTCTCGTGGAGTTATGTATTTATTTAATTTTTTAATTATATCAAACTCAGATCTAAGTTTGTCACCCACTTCTCTTAATTTTTTGTCTGCAAGACTATTTTCATAAACCTCTGATATCTCTGGGTCAACTTTTGAAATAACCATATCTAAAATATCCATTGTAGAATTAAAAAATGGCCAATTTTTTTCCATATCTGTAAGAATAGTTTTGTGATTTTTAACTGACGAATATTTTAAGGCATCACCAGTTCCCAACCAAGCAGGTAACATTAATCTTATTTGTGTCCATGCAAATACCCATGGTATTGCTCTTAAGCTTTGAATGTTATCTACATTTTTTCTTTTAGAAGGTCGTGATCCTATTGATAATTTTCCAAGAGCTAAGTGGGGTGTAACAGTTTTAAAATATCTTATAAAATCTGAGTTCTCATTTATATTTTTTCTATAAGCTAAGGTAGAAATTTTTGTCATTTCTTCTATTAATTTTCTCCAGCTATCTTTAGGATGTGGAGGTGGATTTAAAGTAGCCTGCATTACAGATCCTATATAACTACATAAATTATATTTCGCTAAAGGCTCATAACCATATTTTTGTTGGATCATTTCACCTTGGTCAGTAATTCTAATACGACCGTATACCGAATTTGGAGGTTGAGATCTCATCGTTGCTTGAATTGGTCCGCCACCTCTTCCATGTGAACCGCCTCTGCCATGGAAAAAAGTAAGGTCAATTTTATATTTTTTTGCGACAATTAAAGCTTCTTCTTGAAGTTTGTATTGATGCCAGCTAGCAGATAATTTTCCAGCATCTTTACTAGAATCTGAATAACCAATCATAATTTCTTGTTTGTTTTTGATTAATTTTCTGTACCAACTTAATGAAAAAAGTTTTTCCATAATGGATTTTGCATTTTTTAAATCTTGCAAAGTTTCAAAAAGTGGAACTACTCGTAATTTATTTTTAATATTTGCCTGCATTTGCATTAAATAAACTGCTAAGACATCTGAAGCTACTGAAGTCATTGATATTACATAAGCGCCTAAACATTCTGATGGCTCATCAGCTAAAAGTTTAAAAGTTGACCAAACTTCGTTATTTTCTTTATTTTTAAAATTAAAATTTTTAAAACTTTTTCTATTTTTCTTCATTTCACTTATCAAATATTTAATTTTTTTATTTTCATCCCAATTTAAATAATTAGAGTTATTTTTTTTCTTTACATATTCTGCTAATAGTTGTGAATGTCTCGATGACTCTTGTCTTATGTCTAATTTTGCTAGATTTATACCAAAACATTTAGCTCGTCTCATTAAATCAAGCAAGTCACCGCTCGCAATATTTTCACTTTGGTTTTGTTCTAATGACTCTCGTACGACTCTTAAAGGTTTTAGAATTTCCTCTTTAGAAGATAAAAGTTTTTTTTGGTCTAATGGTTTTTTTGCTACTAAATGTCTTTCTATTAATCTATGTGTCTTTCTCATTTCATCTCTTAATGGTCTTAAATAAACTCTATAAGGTTCAAAAGTTTTTCCAGTGGTTTTTAGAATTTTTTTTGAACATTTTTCCATTGAAAGTCCTCTAATTAATTTTGTTAATTCTCTCTCGTAAAGTTTCGCTGCTTCCCATCTTGATAAAAGTATTACTTCTTTAGTGATGGCTGCTGTTACATTTGGATTGCCATCTCTATCTCCTCCCATCCAAGATCCAAATTCAATTGGATTAAAATTTTTAGGCAAACTCCTTCCCATATGTTTTACAAAAATAGCGTTTAATCTTCTATAAACTTTTGGGATTGTTTCCCAAAGACTGTCTTCGATTACTGCTAATCCCCACCTTGCTTCTTCAGCAGGAGTCGGTTTAAATCTTTTTAAATCGTCAGTATTCCAAATAATTGTAAACTCATCATAAAGTTTTTTATCTAAGATTTTTAATCGTGATGGTTTGTCCTTCAAAAGATTTCTTTGATCCATTATTTCAGTTATTTTATGGTATTTTTGTATTAAAGTTCTTCTTTTAACTTCAGTTGGATGAGCTGTAAGAACTATTCCAATATTCAGATTTTTTGCAATATTATAAATTTTTTGAGGTTTAATTTTTTTGTTTTTAAAAAGATTTTCGAAAATTTCCTCAATAAAAATATTCTTATGTTTGTCTTTCAAGCCAGAATTTTCAAATTCATCTAGTTTTCTAGACGCATCTATGGATTCAGCAAGATTAATAAAATTCATAAAATGATTAAATGCTCTTGCTAATTTAAATATTTTAACTGGTTTAAGTCTTTGAATTTCTGAAGTAATTTTATTAAATCTATTTTTATTATTTTTATTTTTAATGTTTGCTTTTGACAGCAATCTTATTCTCTCTACTAAATTAAAAAAACTTTCTCCCTCCTGTTTTTTTATTACTCTCCCTAAAATATTTCCCAAGTATCTAACATCATCCCTTAAAGATTTTGTAGGTATTCTTTCGTAATAGAGATCTCTTTTTAGCATTTGGTATAAACTATTTGTTTATATTTTAAGTTTTACTATTTAAAGCTGACTTTACAGTTTCACCCATAACTGATGGGTTTTTAGAAATAATAACTCCACATTCTTTTAAGAGCTCTACTTTCTCAACTGCACTTTCTCCGTAAGCAGATACAATAGCTCCTGCATGTCCCATTACCCTCCCTTTTGGAGCTGTTAATCCTGCTATATAAGCTATAACTGGTTTCTTCATATTCTCTTTTGCGAATTTTCCTGCTGCTACTTCTTGTGGACCTCCTATTTCACCAATCATTAATACTGCTTCTGTTTCATTATCTTGTTCAAATTTTTCTAAAATATCTTTAAAAGAACTCCCATTAATTGGATCTCCTCCAATACCAACACTTGTTGAAACACCTATATCTAAGTTTTTCAACTGTTGAGCTGCTTCGTATCCTAGTGTACCAGACCTTCCAATAATTCCAACATTTCCTTCTTTATATATATGACCTGGCATAATACCTAACATTGCTTTTCCTGGACTAATAACTCCAGCACAATTTGGACCTACTAGAGTCATTTTCTCAGTTTTTGAATATCTTCTCATATAACGTTTGATTTTGATCATATCATGAGAAGGTATTCCATCTACTATAGCAACACATGTTTTGATTCCAGCATCAGCAGCTTCCATTGCTGAATCTGCTGCAAAAGCTGGTGGTACAAATAATATTGAAGCTGATGCGTCAGTATTTTTTACTGCCTCTTTGACTGTATTAAATACTGGTAGGTTAAGATGTTTCATGCCACCTTTTCCTGGAGTAACTCCTCCAACTACATTAGAGCCATATTTAATCATTTCTTCTGCGTGGAAGCTTCCCATTTTTCCTGTAAAGCCTTGAATTATGATTTTTGTTTTTTTGTCTATTAATACTGACATATTTAATTACCCAGTGCTTTAACTGCCTTATTTGCAGCATCCTCTAGCGTGTTAGCTTCGATGTATTTAATTTTACTTTCTTTTAATATTTTATTTCCTTTTTCAACATTTGTTCCAGCCAACCTTATTACTATTGGAACTTTAATTTCTATTTTTTGTAATGCTTGGACTATGCCTTCTGCAACCCAGTCACATCTATTTATACCTGCAAAAATATTTACAAGTATTACTTTCACTTTTTCATCCATCGAAATTAACTTAAAAGCTTTAACTATTTTTTCAGGAGTTGCTCCTCCACCTACATCTAGAAAATTTGCTGGCTCACCTCCTGCTAATTTAATCATGTCCATTGAAGCCATAGCTAATCCCGCTCCATTAATTATATTTCCGATATTTCCTTCAAGACTTACATAATTAAGACCTCGGTCAGATGCATATACTTCATTAGGGTTTTCTTGGCTTTTATCTCTTAATTCTGAAACTTGATTTCTTCTAAATAAAGCATTGTTATCAAAACTCATTTTACAATCTAAAGCTAATATTTGATCTTGATTTGAAATTACTAATGGATTTACTTCAACCATAGTTGCATCTAGTTCGCTAAATGCTCGATAGCATCCAATAATTGTGTCTGCTGCCCTTGCTATTAGATCGGGTTCGATTTTTAATCCAAATGCTATTTCTCTTGCTTGAAATTTTTGCATTCCAACAGCAACTTCAATTTTGGATCTAATTATAGTTTCAGGTTTCTTTTTAGAAATTTCTTCAACGCTCATTCCACCTTCTGTTGAAGCTACAACCATTATACTTTCTGAGCTTCGGTCAAAAACTAAACCTAAATATAATTCTTTCTTAATATCTGTTGCTTCTTCAATATAGACTCTATTAGTTATTTTTCCTTCTGGACCTGTTTGATTAGTAACTAGTTTTTTTCCAAGAAGTTTATCAGCTGCTTGTGCAACTTCTAAAGAACTATTGCAAACAATAATGCCACCTGCTTTCCCTCTTGCTCCAGAATGAACTTGTGCTTTTACTACCCATTTAGAACCACCTAACTCTCTAGCTTTGTTTTCAGCATTTTCAGGACTGTAAGCAATTCCACCTCTTGGTATGGTAACACCAAAACCTGATAATATTTTTTTTGCCTGATATTCGTGTATATCCATTTTATTTCTTCGTTATTAATTTATTTATGTTTACTATATTTTCCGCCATACGTGCTGAAGCAGCATCAATCATTCTTCCGTCTAACTGGGCAGCACCTTTTCCTTCTTTTGCTGCTTTATCCAGTTCTTCAAGAATTCTTTTTGCTTTATTCACTTCAGCTTCTGGCGGAGAGAAAACTTTGTTTGCTAAATCAATTTGAGAAGGATGTATTGCCCATTTGCCTTCTATGCCTATTGCCGCTGCTCTTTTAGCCGACGCAATATAAGCATCAGGATCGTTAAAATCCCCAAAAGGTCCATCAATTGCTCTTAACCCATAAGCTCTACAAGTCATAACTAATTGTGATAAGCCATGATGCCATTGATCGCCTGGATAATCAGGATTTAATCCTCCTATCACTACTGTTCTTGCTCTTAAGCTTGCTGCATAATCAGCAACTCCAAAATGAAGTGCTTCTAATCTACTACTAGAATTTGCAATTTCTTTTATGTTTGACATGCCTAGTGCAGTTTCTATTAAGCACTCAATTCCAATTTTATTTTTAATTTTTTTATTAGTTTCAATTTGAGTTAATAAACAGTCAACCATATATACATCGCTTGCAGTTCCTGCTTTTGGAACAAGTATAGTGTCAACCTTATCACCTGCTTGTTCCACAATTTCTACTAAATCACTATACATATAGTGAGTATCTAGACTGTTTATTCTTACTGAAATAGTTTTTCCTTTTTCTCTCCAATTGATTTCATTTAGTGCTTTAATAACATTGGCTCGCGCTGAAATTTTATCATTTGGAGACACTGCGTCTTCAAGATCTAAAAAAATATAATCAGCATTAGAGTTCAATGCTTTATCAAACATTTTAGGAGATGAACCAGGAACAGCTAGCTCACTTCTATGCAACCTAGACTTTGTGGGCTTATAATACTGATGACTCATGTGAATATTATAGTTTTTATAAAAATTCTAAAAAATACTATAATTAAGGTATTGTTTTTATATATAGTTTTTAGAAGTAAAAAATATTCTTTAATAAGTTTTTTGCTTTTGTTAAGGATTCAACGTGAAAACGAACGAAGTAATATTATAATTTATGGCTTTCCCTACTAAAGCAAAATATGTAATTATTGGTGCTGGAATCCATGGCCTAAGCACTGCATGGCACTTAGCAGAAAAAATTAAAAAAAATGGAAATGGGACCAACAACGATATCGTAGTTATCGATAAGGGAGGAATAGCTTCTGGAGCAAGTGGAATAGCATGTGGTGTTGTTAGAAATAATTATTTTCAACCTGCTATGAGAGAGCTTATGGCTCATAGCGTTAAAATTTGGGAAAGTGATCCAAAAAAATTTAGTTACCACCCAGTTGGGTATATGCAAATTAGTCCTGAAAGCATGAGAAAAGACGTAACTACAATTTACGAACAACAAAAAACAATTGATTATGAATCTACTTTTATTGAAGGAGAAAAAGATTCTGCAGAGTATATGAAAAACATGTTTGATGATTGGCAAGCAAAAGGAATAACTTCAGTGCTACATGAAAAAAGAGGTGGTTATGCTAATAACTCAGCTGCTATTTATGGAATAGCTGATAAAGCTGAGGCATTAGGAGTAAAAATAATTACTGGAACAGAAGTAACAGGATTTAAAAGAGGAAGTAATAGTAAAGCAGTAACTGGAGTTGAAACATCAAAAGGTACTATTGATTGTGAACAAGTAGTTGTTGGTGCCGGACCGTGGGTAAAAACTTTTTGGGATAAACTTGAACTGCCAAATAAAATTTCAATTAAAGATGAAAAAGGCAAATTGCGTGAAAATTTACCGATGTGGAAGTATTGGTTTTTAACTGAAGGTGTTTTGGGAGTCGATCCAAACTTTCAAAAAACCAATGACGGTAAAATGCCGCCAGTAATACATGTTGATAGTGATACACCTTTATATTCAGATGTAGATAAATCTTTAATAACAGACAAAATGTGGGGAATATATTATAAACCAGATTTTAATTTTAATGGTGTTCAAGGTGGAGCTGCTCCTTATGAGTTAAATAAACCAGCAGACGAAGTTAAAGTTGATCCTTATGGAATTGATTCACCTGAGTATCAAACAACAGATGAATTTGCACATATGTGGTGCTCAGCATTGGCACATTGTCAAAAAAGATTTGAAGGAAAAATTAATGTTTATCATAAAGGTCCATCAGGTGGATTAGGGTGTTTTACTCCAGATTCATTTCCAGTCTTTGATCGTTTTTGTGAAAATGTTTATTTTATTGCTGACTCAAACCATGGATACAAAATGATTGGTGTTGGAGAGTTAGTAGCTGATGAAATGTTAGGTAAAGAAAGAGATTTATTAAAACCTTTTAGATTCAACCGATACGAGAAAGGTGAACTGCATCCTACTTCAAGCAGTCCTTTCCCTTGGAGTTAAACTTACCATGTGGACACAAATTAAAATATCAGTTAACTTTTATTTTATAAAAAATTCTTTGGAGGAATAATAATGACAGATCTAGAAAAACACGTAAATAAACCGGGAAGAGCAAAATTGGTAAAAGATGTCAGAGAAAAAATTAACGAATTAGGAATAACATATATATATTTTCAATTTATTTCAGTAACAGGAAGAAATGTTGGAAAAGGTATACCTGCTGATCACTGGGAAAGAATTGCAGAAAAAGGTTTTCAATTAGTTTACGGAGCAACAGCTAATTTATTTGTAGATCGTCATAAAAACTATATTGGTTATGGACCAGAAGCTAAAGAATTAGTTGGAATTCCTGATCCAGAAACTTTTGTTCAAATACCTTGGGATAAAAAAGTTGCAAGAGTATATTGTACTTGCTTTAGAAATAGAGAAGAAAGAGATAATCCTGGTGGGCATTTAACATCAGATTGTAGAGGTAATTTAAGAATTCATCACGAAGAATTTACAAAAAAACACAAAGGTTTAAAATTAAGAATTGGAACTGAACCTGAAATGATGTGGTTAACTAGAAATCAAGATGGAACGCCAACTGGTAAAGGATTTTCCAAACCATATTGTTATCACATAGACCAGTTTGAATCTTTGAGACCAGTATTTATGAAAGTTATTGAATACTCAAATGCCATGGGTCTGGACATGATTCAAGGAGATCATGAAGATGCTCCTGGCCAGTTAGAATTAAATTGGATGTATGATGATGTTTTAAGAAATGCAGATAGACTTTCAACTTATAGACAAATCTGTGCACAAGTCGCTAGAGAACATGGGATAATCGCATGTTTTATGACAAAACCTTTTATGGGAGTATCGGCTAGCGGGTGTCATACAAACATGTCTCTTTGGACAGGTGGAAAAGACAAAGTAAAAAAATTACACCATAAATCATTGCCGGGCGTTGATGAAGTTTTTTCTTATGTCGAAGGTGGAACAAATACTTTTATGCCTGATACAAAAGATGTTCAGCTACCAGGTAAAATTGGATTAAAATCAATTGGTGGTGTTATGAAACACTTGCCAGCATTAACAGCCATTGGTTCTTCAACTGTAAATTCATATAGACGTTTATGGGATCAAGGTTTTTGGGCGCCTGTATATGCTGACTGGGGTTATCAAAATAGAACTTGTGGATTAAGAGTTTCTGCTCCTGGAAGATTTGAATATCGTTCAGTGGACTCAATGCACAACCCTTATTTAATGGGTTCTGCTTTATTAAAAGCTTTTGATGATGGAATTACAAATAATATTGATCCAGGAAAACCTGAATCAAGAAATATTTATGAAGCTCAAAAAGCTGGTAAAGATGTTAAGAAATTACCATTAAGCCTTGGCGAAGCTTTAGATCGTTTGGCTGAAGATAAGGTTATTCAATCTGCTATGCCAGATGAAATGTATAAAGTATTTCATTGGTATAAAAGAGATGAGTGGGAAAAATTCTTGGGTGCTACAACTCAATGGGATCTTGATACCTATTTAGATTGTCTTCCATAAACAAATATAA
>CAZAGV010000020.1:0-14588 GCA_964484975.1 uncultured Candidatus Pelagibacter sp. | reverse complement strand
CAGAAGGTAAAAAAGAAGGTAATATTGTAAGTAATTTATCTTTCAAATTAGCAAAATCAATTGACGAAAAAAATGTTATTGGAATTGAAGGTAAAATTAAAAATAAAATTATTGCTTATATTTTTTTAACAAAACTATCTTTCAAAGAAGATTGCTTAGTTTATTTACTAGCACCTGTTGCTGTTGATAGTAAAATTCAAAAAAAAGGAATGGGTAAAAAAATAATTAGGTATGGAATAAATTATCTTAAACAAAATAAAGTTGATATTTTAATGACCTATGGTGACCCAAACTATTATTCAAAATTAGGATTTAAAAAAACCAAAATATCTTTAATTCCTGCTCCATTTAAATTGTCACAACCTATTGGTTGGTTAATTAATAAAATCTCATCAAAAAAAATACCTACTTTTAAAAAAAAACCATTATGTGTTTTACCCTTTAGAAATAAAAAACTTTGGTAAATAATTTAATTTAAATTTAAAAACGCTATTAATCTTTTATATTTTTGGAATTTTTCCATTTACCTTTTGAATTACTTTCTAATTCAAGGGTTTTCTCAATGAACTTTGCAATGAAGTTCTTAAATAAATGAGTATTGGCGTAATAGTTGTGTGAATGTAATCGTTCTTACTCAAAACAAAATTCAAAAAGGGCAGTTTTTACTGCCCTTTTTTTTTATATGATGAAAAATTTAACTATTAAATGTCTTATCAACTAAAAACAACCCTAGAGCTACCGCCGGTCCAATTCCAAAAGCAAATAATAAAGTTCCAATTCCCACTGTTCCTCCTAAATACCACCCAACAGCAACGACTGATATTTCAAGAAATGCTCTAACAGCAGCAATTGGTAAATTTGTTTTTTCCTGAAGTCCAATCATTAGGCCATCCCTGGGTCCTGGTCCTAAATTTGCAACAAGATAAATTCCACCACCTAGTCCAACTGTAAGAACAGCTACAACTGCTAATAATATTTGAGAAATATAATTTTCAGGCGCTGAAACAAAATTAATACAAATATCAATCATTAAAGCTACAATTAAAGCATTAAGAATTGTTCCAATTCCAGGTTTTTGCTTAAGAGGTATCCATAGCAATAAAACACCAATACTTACAAATAAAGTAATTGTTCCAATAGAAAAATCTACATTTAAAGAAATACCTTGTGCCAAAACACTCCATGGAGAAGCTCCTGTTAAAGAAACAATCAACAAACCTTCTCCTAAACCAAATAATGTTAAACCAAAACATAAAAAAAATAATGTTGAAAATCTTGGTTTAAAGTTAAATGGTTTGCCTGAGCTCCAATGTGTATTTGGTACTTTTTTTATTGATAAAAACATTAAATTCTAATTTTTTTATAGATAACCTTATAAAGTTAAAATAAACTTTCACAATATAATTAATTTTAGTAGCTCTTTTTTTTATGAAAAAATATATTTATATATTTTATATTCTTTTTTCTTTTTTTAACGTATTTGCCGATGAATCTCATTATAAGAATCTATCTAAAATTGAAATGGATATTTTACGAAATGACAAAGTAATTGGTTATAGCAATTATTTTTTTAAACACGCTAAAGACACTATGATGGTAGAAAATTATACAAAATTTATTGTAGAAATGTTTGGTGTAAAAGTTTTTTCAATTGACAGTAAATCTAAAGAAATATACCAAAAAGATAAGCTTATATCTTTTGAGTCAACAACCTTACAAAACGATAAAAAAAAATATGTAAAATTGAATTATGATGAAAAAAAAAATAAATTTATTATAAATGGTTCTTCTTATGTTGGCGAAGCAAATTTAGATAATGTAATTGGAAATTGGTGGAATTCAAAAATTTTAGAATCGAAAACACAAATAAGCCCTTTGTCAGGAAGTATAAAAAAACAAACAAGTAAATTAACTAACAAGGACGAAATTGAATTCAACGGCAAAAAAATTAAACTCCTTCAATTTAAACTTAAATCAACTGAGGATTTACCGGATGATAAAAAATTAGATTTTGACATTTGGCTAGATCCTAACAAAGATATAATTTTTAAAGTTAAATATAATAGACTAGGTAATTGGGAATACAGATTAAAAAGTTATGAATAAATTTAATTTATTATTCTAATAAGTAATTGATTCATAAAAGACATAAAAACTACAAAAGAAAGAAAGAAAATAAAATACATAAAAGTGACTGCTCTATTTCTTTTTCTTCTAAGCAAAACAAATTCTTTATCATCTAAAAAAGAAACATCTCTTTTTCCAACAACTTGATAGTCATAGCTATATCTCCATATAGACAATCCAAATCTTTTATCGAGTTGATTATAATAATTTATCCAAGCGACTGACCATCGATATATGAAATACAAAATAATTAAAACTATAGTTGTTGTTAACATCTTAAATTTAAATTATATTTAAAATTAATCATATGTCTATCTGGGGAAGTTTAATTGGTGGAATGATAGGTTTTTCATTGGGTGGACCTTTTGGAATGCTTTTAGGTTCAGTGCTTGGTGGAAAAATTTCTAGAGCAAGATCAAGGGGTAATTTTGGAGCATTTGCTCAGCCTCAACAAATGTTTGCTCTTTCTTTAATTGTTTTATCTGCAAAGCTTAGTAAGGCTGACGGCAATGTTAGTCGTGAAGAACTAGTCGCTGTAAAAGACAAGCTTAAGATACCCGAAAATGAAATAGATCAAGTTGGAAAAATTTTTAATAAAGCTAAAGAAGAGAGCACTGGATATGAACCATACGCCCAACAAATTGCACAGATTTATAAAGGTAATATAAATGTATTAGAAGAAGTAATTAATATTCTTTTTTATATTGCAGAAGCAGATGGAAAAGTAAGTTCATCAGAGATAGCGATGATAGAAAATATCTCTAAAATATTTGGTCTAACTCAAGTTCAATTCAATAGTATTAAAGAGAGCAGAAAAGGATCTGACAAGCTCAATCCTTATATTGTTTTGGAAAGTAATCCTAGCAATGATCTTCAATCGATAAGAAAAAAATATCTTAAATTAAGTAAAGAAAATCACCCTGATTTATTAATGAGTAAAGGAGTGCCCAAAGAAGTAATTGATGAAAGTAAGAATAAAATGAGAGCTATAAACTCAGCTTGGGACCAAATTCAAAAACTAAAATCTAATTAAAATTGTTCAGACTCTGTTGAGCCATCCATCGCAGTTGTGGAACTTTTTCCTGAACTAATGGTGTTTGATACTGCATCAAAATAAGAAGTTCCTACTTCTCTTTGATGTTTTACACTTGTGTAACCATCTTTTTCTCTTTGAAATTCAAGTTCTTGGATTCTTGAGTATGCAGTCATGCCTTCTTTTTTGTATTTTTCTGCTAATTCGAATACTGCAATATTTTGAGTATGAAAACCTGCAAGAGTTATGAACTGAAACTTATATCCCATTTTTCCAATTTTTTCTTGAAATAATGCAATCTCATTTTCTGATAAGTGCTTTTTCCAATTAAAAGATGGTGAACAATTGTATGCTAAAATTTTATTTGGATATTTTTTATGAATAGCATCAGCAAATTTCTTTGCTTCCTCTAGGTTGGGAGTTGCTGTTTCACACCATATTAAATCTGCATATGGAGCATAAGCTAACCCTCTTGATATAGCCTGATCTATTCCATCTTTAACATAATAGAAGCCTTCGGGAGATCGTTTACCAGTTAAAAAAGGCTTGTCATTTTCATCAAAATCGTTGGTTATTAATTTTGCAGCATTAGCATCAGTTCTTGCTAGAATAATGAGAGGGACATTAGCAATGTCAGATGCTAATCTTGCTGCTTTTAGGTTTCTAACCATAGTAGCGGTAGGCACTAAAACTTTTCCGCCCATGTGACCGCATTTTTTTTCACTTGCCAATTGATCTTCAAAATGAACTCCGGCTGCTCCAGCCTTAATAAATTTTTTTGTTAATTCAAAAACGTTTAGTGGTCCTCCAAATCCTGCTTCTCCGTCCGCAATAATTGGCAGCATATAATCAACGCTTTGATTTTTTTTGATATCTCCATCTATTAATTCCATGTGCTGTATTTGATCAGCTCTAATAAGTGCGTTGTTCATTGCCTCAACTAATTTTGGAGCACTATCGTATGGGTACAATGATTGATCAGGATACATTTCGCCAGCACTGTTTGCATCTGCTGCTACTTGCCAGCCACTTAAATAAATTGCTTTTAGTCCTGCTTTAGCATGTTGAACAGCTTGATTACCAGAAAGAGATCCTAAAGTATTTACATAAGGCTCGGAATTAAGCAGATGCCACAATTTTTGTGACTGCTGTTTGCAAATAGAGTATTCAATCTTTAAAGAGCCCCTTAATCTTTCTACATCTTGAGGAGTATAATCCCTTTTTATATCTGCAAATCTTTTTAAATCGTATGAAATATTCTCAGCTGACATTTTTGCCCCTTATTTTGATTTTATTAGCTTGAGGATTGGAATTAACTGTTATCACTATCTTGCTCTGTGAATTCATTCATACCGCTTGATCCCCAGTCGCAATGGTCGTCTCTTAGATAAATCGGTTTGCTTTTGTATTCAGAACAATCTTGATGATTAGTAATCTGTAAGTTTTTTTCGTTAATATTTGTTATTTTTTTATCCATATAAGTTTATTAATTTACAATGTTTACAAATTCAACAATAAATGCTATTCTCTTTGTAAATAAAGGAAATTTTTTGTAAATTATAATTTACAATATTTACAAATAGTCAAAATGAGTCAATTAGATCTAAAAATTGGTCCAAAAATTAAGGTATTTAGACGTCAATTAGGCATGCAAGCTAACAAACTAGCTGAAAAACTCAATATTTCTCCTAGTTACTTAACGTTAATTGAGGGTGGAAAAAGAAAAATTGATGCTGATTTGCTTTTAAGAATTTGCCAAGAACTAACAATTGATGTCTCTGATCTAACCAACAAATCTGATGTAAACTTAGCAAATAATATATCAGAATTACTTGATGACAAATTATTTGAAGATTTAGACATTTTAGGTCCTGAAGTAAAAGATTTAGCTAACACTAATCCAAAAATTGGTAAAGCTTTAATCAGACTTGGAGATATTTTAAAAAAAAAAGATCACGAACTAATTAATAAAATAGAAAAATTATCAGGAAAGATTGTAGATAGTAGAAAGAGTTCATTTCCTGGAGAAGTTATAGCTGATTTTATACAAGAAAATAAAAACTATTTTCCAAAATTAGAAGATTTTGCAAATAAAATATTCGATAAATTAAAAGAAAACAATAGAACTAGATACATATCAATTTGTAATTTTTTAAAGTCAGAATATGACATAACTGTTAAAAATATAATTCCCGATGAAGGAAAAACATTTTCAAAAATTTATTATGAAAAAAATAGAGAACTTATATTATCAGATTATATTTCTCTAGAAACAAAAAAATTATACGCGGCCGCACAAATTGCACAGGAGGGAGCGATTGATGAAATAAATAAATATCTTGAATCTTTTAACTTTCCATCAGAAGAGTCTAAAAAATTAACTAAAGTAGCTTTATTAAATTATTGTGGAGCAGCAATTCTAATGCCTTATAAACTTTTTCATACTGAGTGTAAAAAACTCAAATATGATTTAGAATTATTACAAAATACATTTGCTACATCATTCGAGCAAGTAACTCATAGGGTGACTTGTTTAAATGATCCAAATTTACCAGGAGTCCCTTTTCATTTTTTAAGGGTCGATGTGGCAGGTAATATTTCTAAAAGATTATCTTTATCTGGAATTGAAATACCTAGATACGGTGGAGCCTGCCCAAGATGGAATGTTTATTCAGCATTTTCTAGACCAGGTGTAATCCAGGCTGCTGTAAGCAAAATGACAAATGGTGAAAAATATGTTTGCATTGCTAGAACTGTTGAAAAAGGTATTGGAAGATATGGACAAAAAAAAAGCATGTTATCAATTGGACTAGGATGTGAAGCAAAATATGCTAAAGATTTTGTCTATACAGAAAATTTAGATATTTATGATAAAAAATCAGAAATTCCGGTTGGAGTATCTTGTAGAACTTGTGATAGATTAGATTGCTCTCAAAGAGCATTCCCTCCTTTACATAAAAAATTTGATGTAGATATAAATAATAGAGGTGTTTCTGTTTACGTTAGTGACTAAAAACTTAGGCTTTTAATTATTTTTTTTTGACCTCTCTCTTTCAAGCAATTGGGTTAGAGAGTCTACCATCATATCAGATGCTTTAAATATTTCGCTTGGTTTATATTCATTTGAAACATTTTTCTCAGGATTTGATTTGTCTTCAATAACAATTCCTTTGTCTGGGGAATTATCTTTAATATAAATTAATATTAACCATTCATCATCTGGGACCTCATCCCATTTAATATAAATTTCTCCATTTTCAAATCTTCTGTCGATACATCTAAAAATAGACATGTGCCTTGTAATATGCCTCTTATTAAGCTGAAAAACCAAACTATTTGCGCTTCTATAAAAACTTTCTAAAGCATTTTCAATTTTTTGTCTTTCTAGGGTATAATTTTTCTCTTTTTGAAGTAAAGCCTCTCTATCATCGCCTTCTTGAACTTCTACACCAAGAGCTTCGACTCTTTCTCTAATTTTTTGGTCTCTAATTAATTGGTATTTTTGTTTTAGCTTATCGATTCTTTCTTGAAGTCCTGAATAATCATCTCTTTTTTCTTTTAATGAAATTTTTTCTAATTTTTCTAACTCTTTAATTTCTCTAATTCTGAATTTTTCTATTTGCTTTTCAACTTTAAACTCTTGTAAAAATCTTTTTTGTCTTTCAGCTTGTTCTTTTCTTATTATTGCCTGTTCTTGTCTTAAAAATTTTTTTAAATCCTTATTTCTTTCTTTTTCTAATTTTTTTTCTTCCTTTAATTCTTTTTCTTTAATTTTTAAAATTAAATTTTCTTGATTCTTCTTTTCCTCTTCTGCAACTCTTTTTTCTTTCTCTTTTCTTTCAAATTCCTCAATCTTTAACCTTTGTTTTTCTTCTAATCTTAATTTTTTAAATTCTTGAATTTTATCATCTATTTTTTGAAAAAATCTTTGTATTACTCTATCTAACCTAAATAAGTCTAATTTAATTTTAAAATTTGGTTTTAATTTTTGCTGAAATCTAATTATTTCTAATAAAAAATTATCTTTAGATTTACTTTTATAAATCTTGCTTTTTGAAGATTTATTTTTTTTAATTAGATTTCTTTTTTTTATTTTTTTCTTAGGTTTTTTTCTAGTTGGTTTTCTTGCTACCAACCTTTTTCTTAATTTTATTATTTTTTTCTTAAGTTTTTTTCTAGTTGGTTTTCTTGCTACCAATACTTTTCCTAATTTTTTTTTTATTTTCTTAATTTTTTTATTTTTTTTCTTTTTTTTCATTTGAACTGTTTACGATTTATCAATAAACAATTAATAAATATAGTCTCTTGTTATTGGAGTTGTTTTAAGTTTTTTTGTTAATTGTAATTGAAATACAACCTGATCACTCCATTTAAATGCCATTTCACAGCTTACCAAGTAAAATTCCCACATTCTAAAAAATTTTTCATCGAACATTTCTAAAATTTGGTCCTTTTTGCTCATAAATCTATTTTTCCAATTTCTAAGAGTATGCGCGTAATGAGTTCTCAAAACTTCTATATCGGAGACTATTAAACCAGACTTTTCAATAGGCAAAGAGACTTCACTTAAGCTTGGAGTATAGCCTCCAGGAAATATATATTTTGTAATCCATGGTTGAGGTCCTCTTGGTGGATTTACTGAACCAATTGTATGAATTAATGCAACGCCATCCTCATTTAAAAAATCAAAAATTTTACTAAAATACTTATTATAAAATTTTCTTCCCACGTGTTCAAACATACCAACGCTAACAACGCGATCAAATTTTTCGGTAAGTTGCCTATAATCTGCAAGTCTAAACTCTACTTGGTTTTCTAAATTCATTTCTTTAGCTTTTTGCTGTGCATACTCTAATTGATTTTCAGATAGAGTAATTCCAACAACTGCACATTGAGTTTTTTTTGCTATTTCAAGAGCAAGCGTTCCCCATCCACATCCTATGTCTAAAACTTTATTATCAGGTTTAAGATTTAATTTTTTAATTATATGATCTATCTTGTTATTTTGTGCTACTTCTAGAGTATCATCTTCATTTTTAAAATAAGCACATGAGTATTGTCTTTTTTCATCTAAAAACAAATCATAAAACTTTTCAGAAATATCATAATGATGAGCAACATTTTCTTTTGATTTTCCAATTAAATTAAAGTTTGTAATATATCTATAAACTCTTCTAAATTTTCCTAAAATTTTTGTTATTGAATTGGTCGGTTGTCTCCCAACATTTTTAAGAGCAATATCTAAAAATTCGGTTAATGAGCCATTTTCAATTACAATTGATCCATCCATATAAGCTTCGCCTAAATACAAGTCAGGATTTATTAAAAGCTTCCAATGCAGTGACCTATCTAAAATCTTGAATCTTATAGGGTTTTCTTTTTTTGGTTTTCCAACAATGTATGATTTTGAATTTGCATCTACTAATTCAAACCCATCATCTTTAATCAATCCATTTAAAAAATTTAATAAATACATTTAAGCTACTTTTTAATTTTTATAATTAAAATCTATTTTTTTTAAATCTTCAATTAATTTCTGACACTCTTTATTATCAAGAATATTTAATGGAGGCAAAATGTTGCTATACAATTTATCTGTTTGTGCCATTAAAGAGTGAATTGCTGATATTAAATTATATCTGTCAAAAATAGTTCTAGCTTTACAAAGTTTTTCATTTACAGTTTGGTCTTTATTTTGAATAAAATCGTCATAAACTTTTCTTGCTAAAGTTGCAGTTATATTACAAGTTGCTGTTATTATTCCATCACACCCCAATTGAAGGCCTTTAAGGAGTTTATTTTCAGAACCAGGCAAAACTGAAAAGTTATTTATTTTTAAATTTTCAAATAAATTATATGAACTATCTTTAACTCCAATTATTTGTTTTGGAAACTTTTTAGCTAATTCCTCTACACAACTTATACTAAACTTATAACCACACAATTTTTCAAAATTATATAAAATAATCTCCACATCTGACACTTCTTCTACAATTTTTGTGTAAAAATTAACTACTTCTTTATCTCCGTATTTATAATATGCGGGAGGCATTATTAAAAATTTCTTAAAATTTAGTGATGTAGCTACTTTCATTAAGTTTATAGTTTCAACTAATGAATTTAATCCTGTCCCAATTATAAACTTATCCTTATTCTTATTAGTTGAAATTAAATTTAATAAATTAATTTTTTCACTAACTGAAATCAATTGAGCCTGTCCGGTGCTTCCAAAAAATGCCACTCCATGACAACCTTGATTTATTATGTTTTCAGCGTGAAGAACAGTTTTTTCAATATTTAGAGATAAATCTTCATTTAAAATTGATAATGTGGCCGCATAAATGCCTTTAATTTTGCTCATAAATAAAATTTATATAAAAAAAAAATATAGTAAAGATTATAAAGTACTAAAATGAAAATATTAGCAATACAAAATAGAATGGGTATTGGGGATATGGTAATCTTTTTACCATTTATTGAAGCAATATCAAAAAAATTTAATTCGCCAGTAAGTATTTTAGTTAAAGAAAATTCTAAAGCTTTAGAATATTTAGAAAAAAATAAATGTATTGAAAAAATTTTAATACTTGAAAGAAATAATAATAACAGTCATCATGATGGAATAATTGGCTCATTTAATCTTGCTAAGGACCTAAAAAAATATAGCTTTGACAAAGTTTTTATATTTAATTCGTCTTTGAGATTTCATTTAATATGTAAAATAGCAGGTATAAAAGAAATATTTCAGTATCCATTGTTACAGAAAAAAGAACAGCACTTAATAAAAACTGCCCAAAATTTTATAAAAAAAGAATTGGATATGGATATTGATAGCAATCCGACGATTGAATTAGAAAATTCTTTGATAGAAGATGCAAAAAATAAATACACCATAAATTCTAACCAAATTAATATACTGTTGGGTATTGGAGGATCTGGACCAACTAAGAGAATACCTACTTATAAATTCTTAAGCTTCATGAAAATGGCTATAAAAAAATATAATTGTAAATTTTTTTTGGCTACAGGTACAAATGAAGAGGAACAAATTATTTTAAATGAAATCCTAAATTCTGAGTTTAAAGAAAAATGTGTGTCTTTAGATAAAATCAAAATTAAAGAAACTCTACCAATAATAAAAAATTGCACAGTTGCTATATGCAACGACTCTAGTTTTAGTCATTTGTCAGCAGCTTTAGACATTCCTACAATTGTACTTCTATCTGATACTCCATTAATGTATGGAAGTTATAGTCCTAACATGTATCCCATAATTCCAGACGGAGAAGAAACAGTTACGCATGACACTTTAGGTAAGGAAAGAATAAATCCTGAAAAAATATTTAAAATATTTGAAGAAATTGTAACTTAACTTAAGTCTTGTAATACAACTTCTTTTGCTTCATTAACAATGGCTGATAGACGTGAAGTTTCTGGAGAAACATCTGGGTGAATTTTTTTTTGAATTTTTAAGTAAGCTTTTTGAACATCTTCTTTTGTAATTTTATTATTTCTATCTAAATTTAATATTTTGTAAGCCTCTTCAACAGATAAGGTTGAAGAATTAGAATAATTATTATTTTTGTTGAAAGAAAATCTTCCAGAATTTCTCAATGTTTGAATTAATCTAAATAACGCTATTAATTGATATAAAGTCAAACCTTTAAGTTTTATTATTCCAAGACTTAAAAGAATTAAGGGAAGAGAAAATAAAAATCTTCCTCCAAAAGCAAATAATAAAGCTAATAATATAGAGACTATAAAAATAACAAAACGTACTGTTTTTGAAATTTTTTTTACTGAAGCACTTGCAATTAGTCTAAGCAAAATATAACTAGCGACTAAAATAACAAATGCATAAAGTATAATGTTCATATATCAAAGTTTTTTATGAAAATACCACAATTAGAAAAAAAACCAGAATTAAAATCTTGCCACAATGTAAATTGGGAAGATAACTACAGCTGGATTCATCAGCCAAATATACTTGAAGTTTTAAAGGATAGTTCAAAATTAATACCAGAAGTTAGAAATTATTTGGAAGAAGAAAATGCTTATACTGAACATCATTTAAAAAATACAAAAGATATACAAAAAAAATTATTTGATGAAATAAAAGGAAGAATAAAATTAGATGATGAATCTCTTCCTTACAAAGATGTACAATATGAATATTGGACAAAAACAACCACGAAAGGAAATTATTCCATTAAATTAAGAAAAAAAATCGGAACAAATATAGAAGAAGTAATTTGGGATGGAGATAAAGAAAAAGAAAAATTAAATACAGAATACTTTGGTGTTGGAGATTTAGAAGTTAGTTTTAATGATAAATATTTAGGTTATTCTTTAGATTTAAAGGGATCAGAATATTATACCATTTATATTAGAGATATTTCTTCAAATAAATTAATAACTGAAAAAATAGATGAAACTGGAGGAGGAATTTCTTTTAGCTTAGATGACAAATATATTTTTTATTCAAAATTAGATGAATTTCATAGACCAAGAAAAATTTATAGACATAAATTAGGAACTTCTGTCAAAGATGATGAATTAATTTTTGAAGAAAAAAGTGAAGCATTTACCGTAGGGATTAGCTTGAGTGCTGATGAAAAATATTTTTTTATTTCTACATCAGATCATAATACATCTGAACAATATTATTTTAATGTTGATGAAGAAAATCCAAAACCAAAATTAATCAAAAAAAGAAAAAGAGGAATTATTTATTCTGTAAATTCTTGGAATAGTTATTTTTACAATCACACAAATGAAAATGCTGAAGACTTTAAAATTGATAGATGTAAAGATTTATCAAATCAAAATTGGGAAACCTATATCTCGGCAAAAGATGAGGTGTTAATAGGTGGTTTAGTTTTTTTAAACGACTGGGTTATAAGATCAGAAACATCAAATGCTCTTGGTAAACTATTTGTTAAAAATAAAAATACAAATAAAGAAGAAGAGTTAATTTTTTCTGATGAAAAGGTTATTGTTCCAGGCGTATCTTTAATTCAAAAAGATAAAAATACTGATCTCGTATATTTGTCTTATTCATCTCCTAAAACACCTGGAAGAACATACTTATATAATTTAAAAACTAAAGATAGGAAGTTAGTAAAAGAACAAGAAATTCCTTCAGGTCATAACCCTAATGATTATGTTGTGGAAAGATTAGAGTGTCCTTCTCACGATGGAAGAATGGTCCCAATAACTATTACAAGACACAAAAAAACTAAAATAGATGGATCTGCAAACCTATTATTGTATGGATATGGATCTTACGGCAATTCTATGTCTCCAGGGTTTTCATCAACAAGATTAAGTCTAATTGATAGAGATATTATTTGGGTAACAGCTCACGTTAGAGGTGGAATGGAAAGAGGAATGAAGTGGTGGAAAGAAGGAAAACTTCTTAATAAAAAAAATACCTTTGAAGACTATATTGCTGTTGGTAAATATTTAATTGAAAAAAAATACACTTCAAAACAAAAAATAATTGGAATGGGAGGTTCTGCTGGTGGACTATTGATGGGAGTAGCAGTTAATCAAGCACCTGAATTATTTTTAGGAATAATTATGGCTGTACCATTTGTTGATTCGCTTACTACCAATCTTGATCATTCTTTGCCTCTAACAGTAGGAGAATTTGATGAATTTGGAAATGCTAAGGATAATAAAGAGCACTTTGATTATATTTATTCCTATGCGCCTTATAACAACATAAAAAAAATGGATTATCCTCACATGTTAATCACAACTAGTTTAAGTGATAATAGAGTTTTATTTGACGAACCGGCAAAATTTACTGCAAAACTAAGAGACTATAAAACTGACAATAATTTATTATTATTAAAAACTGAAATGAATGCTGGTCATGGTGGAAAATCTGGAAGAGACGGCGCTATAGAAGAAATTGCTCTTGATTACGCTTTTGCATTAAAAATTTCAAATTAAACTTCTTGAAAATATATAATTAATCCCCATATAAATTCTGTAAGTCGCCTAATGGGGCTTGCATTAAATAACCTTGCTAACAAAGGAGGATATATGACAAGTAAGGATCTATCTATATTCAACTCATTAAGACCTTTTTCAGTTGGTTTTGACGACATGTTTGACCAATTCGAAAGTATGTTGGGAAATGGAGGTTTGAGCACACAATCGAACTATCCGCCATACAACATAAGAAAAGCTGGAAAGGACAAATACGCAATAGAAGTTGCTCTTGCCGGTTTTAACAAAAAGGATGTTGAAGTTGAGTTTGAAGACAATTTATTAACTATAAGAACAAAACAAGTTAATAAGTCTGAAGATAAAAGTGAAGATGGTGAAATTCTTCATAAGGGTATTTCTCAAAGACAATTTGCTAAATCATTTACAATTGCAGATGATGTAAAAGTAGGTGGTGCAGAGCTAAAAGATGGTCTTTTGACAATAGCTTGTGAAAAAATTGTGCCAGAGTACAAAAAGAAAAAACTTATTGAAATTAAATAAGTATTAAACCTTGCTTGTGGGGATTTCTCCCCACAAGTTTCAAATATAATTTATTTTTTTGGTAATGATGCGTTTAAAATAAACGCTAACAAACCAGCTGGTATTAAACCTGTTGTTAGTAACAATCTTAATTTTATTCCAAAATCTGGAATGTGAGCAACAAACTCAGGAAAAGCATTCAGTCCTATTCCAAAAGATAGCGACAAAGCTAGTATTAAAACATTTCTTTGGCTCATGTCTGATTTTGAAATTAATTTGATACCTGCTCCAACAATTAATCCAAACATAATAATAGCCGCTCCACCAATTACAGAATCTGGCATTGCAGCAATAATTCCACCAAGCTTAGGAAATAAGCCCAGTAAAATTAATATAACACCAGCAACTGTTCCTACGTGTCTACTAATTACTCCCGTGAAAGCAACAAGGCCTGCATTTTGTGAATAAGAAGTATTAGGCATAGCATTAAAAATTGATGCAAAAGCTGTTCCAACTCCATCAGCCATTATACCTCCTGAAAGTTCTTTATCAGTTGCTTCTCTGTTTGCTCCACCCATTGTGGTTGCACTAATGTCTCCTATGGTTTCAATTGTTGTTACTATAGACATGAACAACATCAATATTACAGCGCCCCATACAAAGTCTATTCCATATTGTAAAGGCATTGGGAATGCAAACCAACCAGCTGCTGCAATTTTTGCCCATCTAACTTCTCCTAGCAAGGCAGCAACTAAAAAACCTGCAACTATTCCAATTAAAATAGAAGCCGCAGAAACCATTCCTTTACCTCTTAAGTTTGTTAAAAGCGCAACTATTAAAACTGTACCTGCTATACTTAGATGATGCCAATTTGCAAAAATTTCTGGTTTATTGTTCATTAACCATACTCCACCACCAGCATACTTAAATCCAACTTTAAGAAGACTAA
>CAZAGV010000019.1:0-14646 GCA_964484975.1 uncultured Candidatus Pelagibacter sp. | reverse complement strand
CTTTGGAAAAATCTGCAATTTCTCTAATTCAAGAAAATAAAATAAAACCAAAAACAAAACTAGGATTAAATTCTCTATTAAATTTATTAAGAAAATGGAGAAATGATTTATTCAGTAAAAAAATAGGGCATATAAAATTAATACAAACTATTTTGGATGAATCTGGTTATAGCCAGATGTTAAAAGACAAGAAAGATTTAGAAAATGAGAATAGATTGGAAAATATAAAAGAATTAATTAATGCAATGAAAGAGTACGATAATTTAGAAAGCTTTTTAGAACACGTCGCCTTGGCAACTTCCCTTGATCAGGACTGGGAAGATAAAAAAGTCAATTTAATGACAATGCATGCATCAAAAGGACTCGAGTTTGATGTAGTTTTTTTACCAGGCTGGGAAGAAGGTTTGTTTCCTCATCAAAAATCAATTGAAGAAAAAGGTCAAAAAGGATTGGAAGAAGAAAGAAGATTGGCTTATGTTGGAATTACCAGAGCAAAAAAACAAGCAATTGTATCGTTTTCAATGAATAGATTTTATCAAGGTGATTGGATAGATAGTTTAGCATCCAGATTTATTGATGAATTACCAAATAAAAATATTAAAAAAAATAATTATTTTGAAGAAGATAGAGAGGATGATTTTGAATTTAATCAAGACATAGATTTTGAAAATGCAGTAAAAAGCCCAGGATGGATAAGGTATCAAAAAAAATTAAAAAAGTAGCTCTAAAATGATTAGTTTATTAAAAAAATTAATGAATAGTAAAAATATTGATGGATACATAGTACCAAAAAACGATGAATTTTTTTCAGAATATTCTTTTCCAAACAGATTGAAGTTGATATCTAACTTTTCTGGCTCAGCTGGCTTAGCAATAGTCTTAAAAAATAAAAACTTGCTATTTGTAGATGGTAGATACACTCTTCAAGCAAATATTGAATCTGGAAAAAATTTTAAAATATTTGAAATTCCAAAAATCAGACCATTTGATTTACTCAAAAAAAGAAAAGATAAAATGACATTAGGATTTGATCCTAAATTATTTACCGAAATTAGCTTAAAATCAAATTTTAGAGATAGCTGTAATTTAATCCCAATAAACAATAATTTAATTGATGAAATATTTAATTTAAAAAATACTTGTAAAGTAAAAGAATTTTATTGTTTAAATGAAATTGTTACTGGTGAAAAAATAACTTCAAAATTATATAAGTTATCTTCTATTCTTAAAAAGAAAAAAATAGAAAATATATTTATTAGTGCACCCGAAAACTGTGCTTGGTTATTAAATATTAGAGGATTTGATAATCCAAATAGTCCTATTCCTAATTGCCAAATTATTCTTAATAATAAAAATATATATTTTTTTTCAGATATTAAAAAAATTAAAAAAATTAAAAATACAATAAATTATAAAAAAATTAAATTTTATGAATTTAAAGAATTTACCAAAGTAATAAATACCCTGAAAGGTAAAAATTTTTCCATAGATAAAAACAGCTGCTCAGTTTTTAACAAAAGCATTATTCTATCAAAATTTAAAATTTTAAATGAAATTGATCCTTGCTATGTACTAAAGGCTATTAAGAATAAAACTGAAATTAAAAATATGACTAATGCACATGTAGCAGATGGCGCAGCTTTAACAAAATTTTTATATTGGATGAAAACTAAAAAAAATATTAATTTAACAGAAGTAGAAGCCGAAAAAAAATTAGAAAATTTTAGAAAAAAAAATGTTAATTTTCTGTATCCAAGCTTTAATACTATAGCGGGCTCTGGTCCAAATGCTGCAATAGTACATTATAGAGCAAAAAAAAAATCGAATAGAAAAATAAATAAAAAAGATATTTTCTTATGTGATTCTGGTGGACAGTATAGATATGGAACGACTGATGTAACAAGAACCATCTGCTTTTCAAAGCCGAGTCCAAGAATCAAAAATATTTTTACTAGAGTTTTAAAAGGACATATTGCAGTTTTCAATACAGACTTAAATAAAATTACTACTGGAAAAGATATTGATAAAAGAGCAAGATTTTTTCTTAAAAAAAGTAATCTAGATTATGGACATGGTACAGGCCATGGTGTTGGGTATTTTTTAAATGTTCATGAAGGCCCTCAAGCTATTTCAAAATACAATACTGTAAAGATTTTACCAGGCATGATTTTAAGTAATGAGCCAGGCTACTATGAAAAAAAAAAATTTGGAATTAGAATAGAAAATTTAGTTCATGTAGAAAAAAATAAAAACAAAATATTTTTTAAAAATTTAACTTTAGCGCCAATTGATACTGACTTAATAAATTTTAAAATGCTAAATACTTTAGAAAAAAAATACTTATTTAATTATCACACTGATGTTTATGCAAAAATATCAAAGTTTTTGAATTCTAATGAAAAAAAGTGGCTTCTAAATCTAATTTAAAAGCTTTTTCCATTCTGATTGGCTAATAACTTTTATGCTCAATTCTATGGCTTGTTTAACTTTTTTTGCAGTAGGTTTTTCTCCAGTTACTAAATAATCAAGTTTTTTATTTACATTACTCAAAATTTTTCCTGAATTTTCCTCAGTCAAAGATTTTGCTTCGGCTCTGCTTATATTTGAAAGTTTACCTGTAAACATAAACGTTTTATTTTTTAGTTTACCTTTTTTATTTTGAACAACATTTCTTATATTTAAAATTGAAATTAGGTTTTTAACTACCTTTAAATTAGTTTGATCTGAAAAAAAATTTTTTAACGAACTAATCTGAGTCTCTCCAATACCATCCAGATTGGCAAGGGAATTAAAATTGAAGTTTTTTGTTAAATTATTAAAATTTTTTATATTTAAAAAATATTGTGACAAAAGCTTCGCATTTTCTTGGCCAATATGTCTTATACCAAGTGAAAATATAAATTTGTCTAATCCAATGTTTTTTGAATTTTCGATTGATTTGCTTAGATTGTTTGAAGATAATTTTCCCCATCCATCTAATTTTTCAATTTTTTCATAATTTAAATCAAATATATCAAAGGGTAACTTTATAAATTTTAGATCCCAAAATTTTTCAACAACCTTTTTACCTAATCCCTCTATATTAAACGCATCTTTTGAAACAAAATGTTTAATTTTTTCTATTGCAATTTTTTCACATTTATAACCTTCGCTTGAACATCTTTGAACCGCATCGTACTTTTTTGTAATTTTGTTGAAATCTTTTATTACTTTAGAGCCACATGACGGGCATTTTTTTGGAAATAAAAAATTTTTTGACTCATTGGCTCTTTTTTTTAAATCTACAGAAAGCACATGTGGAATTACATCTCCAGCTCTTTCAATTTTAACTGTATCTCCAACTCTTATGTCTTTTCTAATTATTTCTTCTTCATTATGAAGAGTTGCATTTGAAACTACAACTCCTCCTATATTAACTGGTTTTATTTTAGCAACTGGTGTTAACGCTCCAGTTCTACCTATTTGAATTTCTATATTTAATATTTTTGAAAAAGAACTGTCTGCAGAAAATTTATGTGCAATTGCCCATCTAGGAGCGTTGGAAACAAAACCCAATCTATTTTGTAAGTCTAAATTATTTATCTTATACACCAATCCATCTACATCGAAATCTAAATCATATCTTTTTTTTTCAAACTCACTATGGTTTTTAATTAAATTATCTACACCACTGATAATTTTATTGTGTTCATTAATATTAAAACCCCAAATTTTAAGAAGTTCCAAAAACTCAGATTGTTTTTTAAAATTAAATTCACTATTAAATCCATATGTGTAAGCAATAAACTTAAGTGGAATTTTTTTTGTTTCATCAGGGTTTTTTTGTCTAAGAGATCCTGATGCTGCATTTCTTGGATTTGCAAACCGATCTTTTATTTTTTCAAAATCTTCTTTTCCAATATACACCTCTCCTCTTATATCAACATCTTTGGGAAAGTTTTTGTCTTTAATTATTTTTGGAATACTTTTAATTGTTTTTAAATTTTCAGTAATTATTTCTCCTTCTATTCCATCTCCTCTTGACAATCCTAAAACTAAATTATTATTTCTATAAGTTAATGATGCTGAAATTCCATCTATTTTTGGTTCAACACTATATTCAATAAGACTATTGTCTTTCAAATTTAAAAAATTTAATATTTTTTTTTCAAAATTTTTTAAATCTTCAAAACCAAAAGCATTGGACAATGAAAGCATTTTTGCTCTATGCTTAGATTTGAGAAAATTTTTTGATGGTTTAGCTCCAATTAATAAAGATGGAGAACTTTTGCTTTTTAAAAAACTATATTTTATTTCAAATTCAGTAATTTCTTTTTTTAATTTATCATATTCTGCATCAGATATTTTTGGACTACTTTTTTCATAATAATACTGATTATGTCTTTTTAGTTCTTTTATTTTGGAAAGATATTCTTTTTTAATTAAATTCCTATTTTTCATTTTTCAACAAGGACTTTATTTTTTCTAAAGTAGATGCCTTATTTTTTTGTTTTTTTCTTTTTTTTATAATTTTTTCGTAATCTTTGTTAAAAACTTTATATGACTCTCTATACCATTCGCTAGATTGATAGTTATAACCCAATAATGCTGCATATTTTTTTGACTCATCAATTAAACCAATTTTATAATGAATTTCGACCAATCTATGAAGTGCTTCTTCGACATAAATAGTTGTTTCAAATTTATCTAAAACATTTTTGTATCTATTAATTGCAGGAATCCACTTTTCTTTTTCGATATAATATTTAGCCAAGTACATTTCTTTAGAAGCCAAAATTTCTTGAATGAGTTCTAACTTGAATTGTGAATCTAGTGCAAAATCTGAATCAGGATAATTGTCTAAAACATATTTAAAATTTTGTTGAGCATCAACAATTGACCCAAGGTCTTTTTTTTCATCCGCTATTTGTTCATAATGACACATTCCCAACAAGTAATAAACATAAACTATTCTTTCATGGTTAGGATAAATTTCTTTAAATCTTTTTAATTCTTCGATTGCATCAATATAATAAGATCCATAATAAAAAGAATATGCTGACATTAAAGATGATCTTGGCGCCCACAAAGATTGTGGATACAAAAGTTCGGCTTCATTAAATTTTTCTGCAGCTTTCAGAGGATAGTTGTCATCTAAAAAATTGAGTCCTTCTTTGTACGCATCAATCATTTGAAGATCTAAATCTCTTTCTTCAATTATTGAGATTTTTTCTTCATTGTTTTGGCATGCGCTTATAAACACAATAGATATAAATAGAATAAATTTAAGAAAATAATTCATTTTAAATTCTTAACAGAATTTAAAAAAAATTCTAATTATTATGCAATAGATTTTAGTATTGATTTATCTATATATGTGTGCGGAAGAGATTTTTCTTTAATTTCAAATATTGTATAATTATTTTTGTCCGCAAATACTTTTCTTAAAAGTCGATTTGTTAAACTATGTCCTCCCTGAGAACATTTTAAAGATCCGATAACCTTATATCCCGAAAGATACAAATCACCCATACAATCTAAAATTTTATGATTAACAAATTCAAGTCTATTTCTTAGTCCTTCAGGATTTAATACTTCATTACCTTTTACAACAACAGCATTATTTAAACTTCCTCCCTTAGCTAAGCCCATCTTTCTTAATTTTTCAACATCTTCGTATAAACAAAATGTTCTTGAATTATATATGTCTGATAAATTATTTTCATAAACATTTATTTTATTTTTTTGATTTTCAATAAGTGAATTTGAATATTTAATCTCAAAATCTATGTCTAGGCTTACATTAGATTTATCAATACATATATATTTTGATCCATCTTCTAAGATTACTTTGTTAGTAATTTTAATTAGCTTAATTGGTACTTCGCTTGATTCGAAGCCTATCTCTAAAAATTTTTCTACAAAAATTTTTGCTGAACCATCCAGTATAGGAACTTCTTGAGAGTTAATTTCTATTAAAGCATTATCTATTCCTAGCCCGTATAGTGCTCCCATTAAATGTTCAATTGTAGAAATCGAAACACCATATTCGTTTGTAATTGTTGTACAAAGTGTTGCATTTGAAACATTATAAACATTAGGTAAAACAATGTTGTTGTTTTCAAGGTCTACTCTTTTAAAAATTATTCCTGTATTTGGTTTTGAGGGTAATATTGTTATGGAAGCTTTTTCTCCAGTATGAAGACCAACACCTTCAAATTTAACTGCTTTCTTTAAAGTCTTTTGGTTAAGAACTGACATGCAATACAAATACATGCTTACTTAATTCAAAAAAATACAACAAATGTTACGAGAAAATACAAATATCAGTTAAAAAAATTAAAAAACTTTTCAAAAAAACCTTTATTTTTAGGTTTTTTTGGAAGAAAATTAACTTCTTGAGGTTTGCCTAACTGGTTAAAATTATATCCTGAATCACAAATTATAGTTGTATTTTCTTCAAAAAAACTAATTTCACTAAAAAAATCAAATTTTTCTTCCAAATAAATTGAATTCTTATTTAATATTTTTGATCCTTCTCCTATAAAAATTAAAATGCAACTGTCTTTATTTTGAAAGAATGCATTAAAGTATTCATCAGCTAAGTTTAATTTTATTATCTCATCAACTCTTGCAAAAACAACTTGGTTGGATAGGTCAGATGATTCTGTCTGCTTATTTTTATCTATTTTATTTTCAAATATAGTTTCAGATTGATTTAATTTTTTTTTTAATTTTTCTGCATTTTCTTGGTTGATTTTTAATAGCATGGAAATATCATTTGTTATGTGTCTTCCTCCAACGGGCAAAATATTAAAATATAGTATTCTATTATCTTGAAAAACTGTTATTGAACTTTTTCCATAACCAATATCTAAAATAACTTTTTTGTTAAAACCATTAAATAAAGAGTTGTAGCTACTTGATCTTACATAACTTGAACAGTATAAATTATCTATGTTTAGATAGTTGTGATTAAAACTATCTTGTAATTTTTTCCAAATTTGATCGGCAAAGCATATGAATTTTAATTCTATTATTAGTGAGTTGTAATTTATTTCTTTATTAGGAATTTCAAAAAATTCTTTATCATCAAAAATAAATTTTTTAACAATCATATGAATAATTTTTTTATTTAAGTAATTTTTTTGAACTAAGCTTTTGGCTTCATTTAATAAAGACTTAATATCATTTTTTGAGTATTGTTTACTATCAGAATTTTTTTTTATTGAAATATCTATAGAAAACATGTCTGGAGTATCAATCATTAGATTGATATTTTTTATATGATTATTTATTTTTTTTTCAGCAGATTTAATTAAATCTTTAATAATTTCATTTGAATTTTTTATGTCAAAATTGTTTAAGCTAAAATTTGAAATACAATCTTTTTCTAAAATGATAATATTTTTTGATGTTTCTTTGTCATATATTCCTAGTCTTATTTTTGATGACCCAAAGTCAATAAAAACGTTTAAGCTTTTTTCATTCATTAGACAAAATTAGTTGATTTGATATTCTTAAATCAATTACATTATTATTAAAATTTTTATTATTAATTATTTTGTTAGCTACATTCAAAGATTCTTCTAAATTTTCAATTGGAAATTTAATTAGTACATTGTCTTTATTTTTTATATCTATTCTTCCACTTGGATAAAAGAATATCTCTTTGATTTTGTTATAATTTAAGCCTGATTGATAAATAATTTTTTTAAAATTTATAAATTTTTCTGGTGTAAATTTTCCAAATACCATTGGTAAATTTTCATAATTGCTAAATTTTTCAATATTTATAAATTTACTATTTGATCCAATAAGAAAGATTTCGCTATTTTTTATTGTACGTGCTAAAAATTCTGCTTGTTTTAATTCTAAAATAATCTTTGAAGGATATAATTTAAAAATATTATAGTTTTCTATAAAATTATATTTGCTAATTTGATCTTTTAAAATTTCACTATCAATAAAAAAAATATTAGTATTTTTTAAAAAATTAAGGTTTTGTTCTATTTCTAAATTTATTTTATTATCTAAACCTGTAACTTCGATTGATTGCAAATTATAGAATGATTCCTTTTTTTCAATAAATATTTGGCTATTAATTGATGAAACAAAAAACAGAATTAAAAAAAGAAATAAAATATTTTTTTTTTTATCTATATATTGATGCATCTTTAATAATCCAATCAATTAAATTTAAAAAAGAAATATTATTGAATCTTGCGATTTCTGGCACTAAAGAAAGTGAAGTCATTCCTGGCTGAGTATTTATTTCTAAAAGATAAAATTTATTTTTATAAAATTTAAAATCAGATCTAGTTACACCTTTGCATCCAATAGCTTTGTGGGCTTTAAAAGCAATATTTAACACTTCATTCATTTTTTTTTTATTTATCTTAACTGGAATAATATGTTTAGTTTTTGATTTTACATTATATTTTGCTTGATAGTCATAAAATTTTCTTTTTGGAACTAGCTCTATCGCCCCTAATTTTCTTTTTCCCATGATTGCAACTTGAATTTCTCTTCCCGGAATATATTTTTCGATCATTATTTCTTTGTATGGTGAAAGTTTATTCAAATTTTTAAACAAATTTTTTTCACTACATATATAGACTTCTACACTTGATCCTTCATTAAAAGGTTTAATTACAACTGGAAAACTTAATTTGGATTTAATTTTTCTTTTCAATTCAGATTTTTTTTTAAATTTATTAAATTTAAACTTAAAATATTTAGGAGTTAAAATATTATTTTTAACAAATATATTTTTTGAAATTTCCTTATCAATTGCTATTGAGGAAGATAATACACCTGAATGAGTATATTTTATTTTTTCAGACTCTAATAATGACTGAACATATCCATCTTCACCATATCTACCATGCAGTGCATTAAATACTACATCTGGCTTGAATGATCTTAGATCTCTAATTAAATTTCCATTGGGCTCACAAATTTTAACATGGTATTTTCTTTTAATCTGTTTAAAAACTCCTTTTGCAGTTTTTAAACTAATTTCTCTTTCTCTTGAAAATCCTCCGGCAAGAATTAGAATTTTTTTTTTCATTTATTCTACTAAAATAATTTCTAAATCTAAATTTATTCCAGTTTTATTTTTTACATTTTCTTTTACAAAATCTATCAATTTTTTCATATCTTTATAACTTGCGTTATCTTTGTTTATAAAAAAATTTGCATGTTTATCTGATATAGTTGCATCACCAAATTGAATGTTGTTTGGCACAGATTCTTTAATTATTTCCCAAACTTTTTTATTGGTTTGTTTTATTGGATTCTTAAATGTACTTCCACCAGTTTTAATTCTAGTTGGTTGAGCTTTTTCTTTTTTAGTTTTTAAATTATTTACTTCCTTCTCTATTTCTTCCTTTTTTTTTTTATTTCCTTTAAAAGAAGCGCTTAGAAAAATAAGATCTTTTGCTAAATTACACGATCTATAGCCAAATATTATATCATCTGCAGGAATTGTTAAAACTTCACCCAACCTGTTAACAGCTTGAACTGAAATTAAAATATCCTTAAATTCTCTTTCAAAACATCCAGAATTCATTCTTATGCCTCCTCCAATGGTGCCGGGAATGCAAGATAAAAATTCAAATCCGCTTAAACTATTTTTCAAAGCAAATTCAGATAGTGATTTGTCTAATGCTCCGCTTCCAGCGATTATAGTATTTTCATTTAACAATGAAATTCTTGAAAAGTTTTTACTTAATTTTATTACTGCTCCTTCAAATACGTCATCTTTAAATAAAATATTTGAACCAGCACCTATAATAAACAATTTTTCTTCAGTTTTACATTCTTTTAAAAATTCTATTAGATCTTGAAGAGTTTTGGGCTTAAAATAAATTTTCGTATTTCCACCTATATTAAACCAATTGAGTTTTTTAAGACTATAATTATAAAATATTTTTCCACTAAAGTTTTTGGATTTATTTTCAAAATTTTTAATATCCATTATTTAATATATTTTGGTAGGTCTCTAATCCAGTTAGAAATTGAACCCGCACCCATTCCTATGACTATTTTATTGCCATATACATTTTGCTTTACATATTTTACTAAATCTAAATTATTATTAATTAAAATTAATTTTACTTTTGAATTTTTTATTATTTTTTTTGCAAAATTATTATAACTAAATCCCAATTTGATATTTTCACCAGCTTTATATATTGGGCATAAAATTATAGTGTCAGCTTTTTTAAATGATTTTGAAAATTCTTCTTGCAAATTTTTTAACCTCGAAATTCTATGAGGTTGAAAAATACATACTATTTCTTTTTTTTTGTAAACTTCTCTAACACCATCAAGTACTTCGCTTATTTCTGTTGGATGGTGAGCATAGTCATCAAAAAATGGAACATTTTGAAAAGAAAAAACTTTGGTAAATCTTCTTTCTACACCAGAGAATTTTTCTAATCCTATTTTTATAATTTTAATTGGTATGCCAACCGAAAAAGCAACTGCTGCAGCTGCGGTTGAATTTCTTATATTATGGAGACCAATAAGAGGAATTTTGATATTTTTTATAAAATTTTCTTTTACTCCTGGTAAACTTATTTTTAAATCAAATTTAGAATAATTTTCTTTTTGTAAAACATTTAATATTTTAAAATTTGATAATTTGTTTGTTCCATAAGTATTGTAATTTAAATTGCTAATTTTTTTAATTATTTGACTATTATTATTATCATCTAAACATATAAACGCCTTTCCAAATGATGGAGTTTTATCTATAAAATTAATAAAATTTTTTTTTAAAACTTCTAAAGATTTATAATAATCTAAATGTTCTTTATCAATATTTGTAACAATGGAATAAGTTGACGGTATTTTGGTAAAGCTTCCATCTGATTCATCTGATTCTAAAATACACCAATCACTTTTTCCTAATTTTGCTGATCCACTAAATGAATTTAAAACTCCTCCATTAATTACTGTTGGATCTATTTTTGCATGAGTAAAAATACTAGATATTAATGAAGTAGTAGTGGTTTTTCCATGAGAGCCAGCAACTACAACATTTTTCATTAAAGAAACAACATTGGCCAACATTTCACCTCTTTTATAAATTGGTATTTTTCTTTTTTTTGCAAATTGCAATTCGGGATTATTTAATTTAATTGCAGATGAAATAACTAAGATAGTTGATTTATTAATATTTTGTTTTTTGTGTCCTATATATACTTTAATTTTTTTTTGTTTAACTCTTTCTATATTTTTATTATTTGAAATATCGCTTCCTTGTACTTTAAATCCTAGCTCTTTCATAATCAGAGCTAAACCGCTCATTCCAATTCCACCAATTCCAACAAAATGAATTAATTCTGATTTTGCTAATTTAATTTTCATTTATTAAAGCTAATAACTTTTGATTTATATTATTCCAGGTATTTTGATAAGAAAATTTAATCATATTGTTTTTTTTTTCAAAATAATCATCGGGATTCTGTATTAAATTTAAAATAAAATCTTTTAAATTTTCTTTTTTATAGTCAGACTGATTGGTTAGCCAACATAGTTTTTTATCAAAATAATCTTTGGCATTATAAAATTGGTGATTATCTTTAGATTTGGGCAAGGGTATTGCTAGAAAAGGAACATTAAAAAAAATTAGTTCTGAAATTGTAGAAGCGCCCGATCTTGTAATTGCAAAATCTACTCGATTATATTTTTGAAAAATTTCCTCATTAAAATTAAATAGTTCGTTTTGTATGCCAATCTCTGTATATTTTTCACTAACTATTTTTTTTTTTTTCTCATCAGTTATTTGTTGAATTAATGAAATATTTTAATCTTTAAATAAATCAATAATCAGTTCACTAATTTAATTATCAAAAAATTCTGCTCCTTGGCTTCCTCCTATAATTAATATTGTAAATGATTTTTTAATTTTATTTTCAAAATTTATTTTTTCTTGATAGATTTTTTTTCTTAATAATGGTTCAATAAAAAAAATTTTATATTTATATTTTTCGGGAAAATTTCTTAAATTTTTCGAATAACAAATAATTTTTTCTGAAAATTTGAGAAAAAATTTATTCGATCTGCCAATTACAAAGTTTGGTTCAAATAAATAAATTTTTATTTTTAACATTTTTGCAGATAAACACAAAGGTAAAGACATGTATCCGCCTGTACTAATCAATATTTGAATATTATTTTTTTTCATAAAGAAAAATGATTTAAAAAAAGAAATTATTAAAAATATTAATAAATAAGGTAATTTAAAAAAGTTTTTTGAAATTCTTGGTATTTCAATTAGTTTATAGTTATAAATATTTTTGTTAATATATTTGGCTCCTCTTTTGTCTGTTGTTAAAAAAATTTCGAAGTCATTTTTTAAATGTTCATATAGAGTAATTGCAGGAATAATGTGTCCGCCAGAACCACCTGAGCTAATTAATATTTTTTTTTTCACTGACTTATTTTTCTCTTTGTTAAATTTAATATAATTCCAGATAATATAGATGTACTTATAATTGATGAGCCTCCATAACTAAAAAATGGTAAAGTCATTCCTGTAGTTGGCAACAATCTTATATTAACTCCTATATGAATAAAAGTTTGAAATAAAATTATAGATGCCATTCCAACCAAAATCAGTTTAACTTTATCGTCACTTTCATTGTTTATTTTTTTTAATATATTGTAAGACAATATTAGAAAAATTATCATTATTACTAAAACAATTATGACTCCAAATTCTTCGGAGATTACCGAAATAATATAATCTGTATGCGCCTCTGGTATTTTTGAATTTAAAGTTCCTTCTCCAATTCCTTGACCAAAAAAACCCCCGTTTGAAATTGCTTCTGAAGCTCTTTCAGATTGATAATTATTACCTGAATTTGGATCTATAAATGAAAATAATCTATTTTTTATGTACTCAAATTTTGAGACATATAAAATTAGGTAAAATAATATTGAAAAAGTTAAAACAAAAAATCCTAAAAAAAATAATAAATTAATTCCTGAAACAAATATTAATGAAAACCAAGTAAGAACAATTAATATAGTTTGGCCTAAATCAGGTTGAGAAATTAAAAATAAAATTACTGGAAAAATTATAAAAAAACAAAATAAATATTTAAAATAAAGATACTTTTGATTATTTAATGTAAAAGCAGTTGATATCATTATTATTAAAAAAGGTTTTAAAATTTCAATAGGTTGAAATCTTGGAATTAAAGGCAAATTTATCCATCTCATAGAACCTTTTACTTCGACACCTATAAATGGAACTAAAGCTAATAATATAAAGAAAAATAAAAATAAATACTTTGAAACTTGAAATAATTTCTTTTTATCAATTGCAGAAAAAGTAATCAAAATAAACACACCGAGAATGATAAAAAACAAGTGTTTTATAAAAAAATAATAGGTATTAGTATTTAACTTATCCGAAGCAATTATTGAAGTTGAAACTAATGAAAAAAACAAACCAAGAGAAAAAAGGAATAAAATTAAAAATAAAATAAATTTATCAATGTTTTTCCACCACCCATAATAAAAATTAAATATTTTACTTAAATCAAGCATTCACTTTTTTTATAAATTTTATTTTTTTTATTAAATAGTTAAAGTAGTTTCCTCTATCCTCAAAATTTTTAAATTTATCAAAAGATGCTGCAGAAGGACTAAATAAAATATGATAATGCTTATTTTTATTTAATTTAATTTCTTTAGCTATTTTCTCTAAAATATTTTCTAAATTACTATACGATTTTGATATTATTTTATTATTTAATTTTTTTTTAAAAAAATTTTTATCTTTTCCAAAAATATAACCTTTAATATTTTTATAATATTTAGATGGTAACTCAAGTTTATCACCTTTTTTTGCTAATCCACCTAATATCCAAAAAATATTCTTATATGATTTAAGTAAATTTACACTCGAGGAAAAACTCGTAGATTTTGAATCATTCATAATAGTAACATATTTATTTTTATAAATAACTTGTTGCCTAAAATCTAAGCCTTTAAATAAATTTACTGTTTTTAATAATTTAGATTTATTTAATTTATACACTTTTGCAAACCTAAGTATAAAAGATAAGTTTTTTAAATTATTAATATTGTCAAAATAACTGTTAGAAATTATTTCTTTTATTTTATTATCATTTTTATTTATTTTAATAATTTTAGATCTGATTTTATACTTTTTAATTTCTCGATTTAAATATTTATTATTTTCAACAAAAGCATAAAAATTTTTATTCTGGTTTAATATTAATTTAAATTTTGCATGCGAGTATTTTTGAATGGACTTATGTCTCTCCAAATGATCTGGGCTAATATTTAATATAAATGCGTAATCTGTTTTAAAATATTGACTATAATCAATTTGATAAGATGATGCTTCTATAACAAAAATAGTACTAGGCTTTATTTTATTTTTAGAAAGTATAGGTATTCCAATATTTCCTACAAGTTTAACATCTTTTTTTTGATCTTTTAAAATTTTAAATAGCAATTTTGCAGTTGTTGATTTTCCATTGGTTCCTGTAATAGTAATTTTTAAATTATTAGGATTATTTAAGTGAAAAATATCTAGATCAGTAATTATTTTTTTTTTGTTTTAGTTTTAAGCCCCGGTATTGATATTAATAAATGTAGGCTTAAAAATTATTTAAA
>CAZAGV010000018.1:3435-15391 GCA_964484975.1 uncultured Candidatus Pelagibacter sp. | reverse complement strand
ATCAATTTTATCATAAATATTATCATCATTTGCAGCTTAACTAATTTTTGAAAAAAAAAATGAAAGTATAATTAAAAAAATAAATGTAATTTTTTTTTTCATATAATAATCTTTTCTTTAGGAATTAATTCTGACCATATTTTTTCGATTTCATAAAATTTTCTTTTTTCTGGATTAAATATGTGAACTATTACATCTATGCCATCTATCAACTTCCAATCACTGCTATCTTTGCCTTCAATTTTACAGTTGGCAATTCCATTATTTTTAAATTTTTCTAAAACTTGTTCTGATAATGCTTGAATATGTCTAGATGAAGTCCCGCTAGCAATAATCATATGATCTGCTATTGAAGATTTATTTTTGAGGTCTATTGATACTATGTCTAAAGCTTTATTCGAATCCAGCGTACTAACTATTATGTTTTTTAGATTCGATATTTTATCCATTAATTAAATAAATTTTATCAAATTTTTCTCAATTTAGAAGATGAAATATTTACTTTTTTAAATTTTATAAATTTTATCTTTTTGTTATTAAGCTTCTTAAAAGCCACAGATTTTAATGATTTTGATTTATAGTTTGTTCTATCAAAAACTAAAATATTACACTTTGATGCAATTATTCTCCATTTATACCATTTATGAAAAGAAATTAAATTATCAGCTCCCATTAGTAAAAAAATTTCTGTTCTATTATTTTTTTTCTTTAAATAATTTATTAGATCGATAGTTTTATTTGATTTAATTTTATCCTCATAAAATTTAACTGAAATAAAATTATATTTTTTTGTAATTTTTTTTGAAAGAGCAATTCTCTTTTTAAGATTAAAGTAACTTTTTGGTTTAAAAGGATTTTTTTTTGTAACTGCCCAAATTATTTTATTAATTTTAAATTTTCTTTTTGCTTCAATAGAAATTTTGATATGGCCTTTGTGAGCAGGATCAAATGATCCTCCAAGAATTCCAATTTTTTTTTTATAGTTTTTTTTCAATTTAATTTCTTATTTGTCCTTTTCCTAGAACTTCATACTTATATGAAATTAATTGATTTAAACCTACAGGCCCTCTAGGTGGAAGCTTATTAGTTGAAATTCCTACTTCCCCTCCAAATCCAAACTCACCACCATCAGCAAATTGTGTTGAAGTATTATGCATTGCTATAGAACTTTTTATATTTTTTAAAAAGAAATCTGCATTTTTTTTATTTTTTGTAATTATACTATCTGTATGCATCGTACCATATTTATTAATATGGTTAACTGCTTCTAAAATATTATTTACTGCTTTAACAGATACTTTTGCAGTCAAATATTCAGTTGACCAATCTATTTCTTTTGCTGGTTTAGATTTACCATTAAAATTTTTTCTAATAATTCTGTCAGCACATATTTTACAATTATTTTTCGCTAATTTTTCTAAAACAGGGTTGCAAAATTTTTTTATAATTTTTTTATGCATCAAAATTGTTTCTGTGGCTCCACATATGCTTGTATTTCTTAATTTTGCATTATGAACAACTTTTATTGCCATATTTAGATCTGCATCTTTATCAATATAAGTATGACAAATCCCTTCTAGATGTCCAATTATTGGAACAGAAGATAAATCTTGTACTTTTTTGACTAAGTTTTTGCCACCTCTTGGAATAATAACATCAATAAATTTTTCCATTTTAGATAGCAAATAATCTACAGATTTTCTGTTTTTATTTTTTACTATTTGAACATAGTTTTGGTCAATATTATTTGTTTTTAGAGCATCTCTAAATAAATTAGCAAGGCTTCTATTTGAATTGTAGGCCTCTGATCCTCCCCTTAATATTGTTACATTGCCTGATTTAAAACATAAGCTTGAAACATCCGATGTAACATTAGGTCTACTTTCATAAATTATACCAATTACACCAATCGGGGTTGAAACTTTTTTTATTATTAATCCATTAGGTCTTTTCCATCTATCAAGCACTTTGTTTGTTGGATCGCTTAACTTAATAATTTTATTTATAGAAGCCCGCATTCCTTCTAATTTTTTTGGATTTAAGGTTAGTCTATCAATTAAGTTTTCTGGAAGATTATTTTTGATAGCAAATTTAATATCCTTATTATTTTCTTTAAGAATGATATTTTTATTTTTATTAATTAATTTTAAAAATTTTACTAAAACTTTATTTTTACTTTTGTTATCAATTTTAATTTTAGAAGCTTTTTTTGCTTTTATTCCAATATCTATTAAATTTTCTTTCATTTATACCTCAACCATATCATCTTTATGAACTACTTCCGATTTAGTAATATATCCTAAAAGATCATTAATTTTATTCGAATGTTGTCCCTTAATTTTAATAGTTTCTTCCGATGAAAAGGAACTTAAGCCTCGTGCATATTCTTTTAAATTCTTATCTAATATTTTTATATGATCACCTTTATTAAATTTTCCATTAACTTTTTTAATACCTGCTGCTAATAGGCTTTTACCTTTTTTAAGTGCATTGATAGCACCATCATCTATTATCAGTTCCCCTTTTGGTGATACTGAGCTAATAATCCATTTTTTTCTAGCATCTAATTTTGAAACTTTTGGTAAAAACCATGTACATTTATTTTTTTCTATAATTTTTTTAATAGGTCTTTCCAAAAGGCCATTTGCTATAACCATCATACAACCAGAGAGTTGACAAATTTTTGCAGCTTCAATTTTAGTTTTCATCCCACCAGTTCCATGCTCACTTATACTTTTAGTGGCTATTTTCTCTATATCTAAGTCTATATTTTTAATTTCTTTAATTAGTTGAGAGTATTTAAATAATTTTGGATTTTGTGTATATAATCCATCAACATCTGAAAGAAGGACTAGGCAGTCAGCGCCTGATATTTGAGCAACTCGAGAAGCCAATCTATCATTATCTCCATATTTTATTTCAGTTGTAGCAATACTGTCATTTTCATTAACAACTGGAACAAAACCTAATTGAAATAAATTTTCAAAAGTTCTTTTTGCATTTATTGCTCTTCTTCTTTGTTCAGTATCTTCCAACGTAAGCAAAATTTGTGAAAGATTAATTTTTTTTGAACTAAAAATTCTGTTAAAAAGATTCATTAATTCAATTTGACCTATGGAAGCAACAGCTTGACTTTTATCAAGTTTGATATTTTGTTTACTTAAATTTAATTTTTTGCAGCCCAAAGCTATTGCGCCAGAGCTAACCAAAATTACATTTTTTTTTTCTTTTAATAAATCTTTAATATCTTTTGCAAACTCTATTAGCCACTTTTTTCTAATTTTCTTTTTTTTATCAATTATTATTGATGAGCCTATTTTTATTACAATTGTTTTAGATTTTTTAAGATACATATTTAATTATTTTTGATTTTATTTTTGATATTGATTTTTTATCTAAAGTTGAAAGAGTTACCAGGTTCACTCTATATTTTTTTAAAAAATCATCTTTAATTTTTTTTACTTCTTTATCTTCTAAAAGATCTGTTTTATTTAAAACAACTATTTCATCTTTTTTTAACAAATCCTTACTATAGTTTTTCAATTCTTTTCTAACTTGGCTATATGATTTTTTTAAATCTTCTTCTGTAATATCAATCATATGTAGTAAAGATTTACATCTTTCAATATGTTTAAGAAATTTTATGCCTAAACCTACTCCTTCGTGAGCTCCTTCAATTATACCTGGAATGTCTGCTAAAGTTATTTCTTTATCATCATAAACTGCAACACCAAGATTAGGATTTAAAGTTGTAAATTTATAATTAGCAATTTTTGGAGTTGCACTTGTTATAGCAGCCAACAAACTAGATTTACCTGCATTAGGTAAACCAATAATACCTATATCTGCAATTGTTTTTAATTGAAGCCATATACAAAAATCTTCGCCCTTAGTTCCTTTAGTAAATTTTTTTGGAGCTCTATTTGTTGAAGATTTAAATCTAGTATTGCCAAATCCTCCTCTTCCTCCAACTGCTACCACAAATTCTTCTCTTTCTTTTTTAAAATCAAAAATTAAAGTTTTGTTATCTTCTTCAAATACTTGTGTGCCAACTGGAACTTTAAGGTATAAATTTTCTCCTCCTCTTCCAGTTTGATTTTTTCCTTTTCCATCACTACCTCTTTTTGCTTTAAAATGTTGTTGGTATCTAAAATCAATTAGTGTATTTAAGTTTCTTTCTGATTTTAAAATTATAGAACCTCCTTTGCCCCCGTCTCCTCCATCTGGTCCTCCAAATTCAATAAATTTTTCTCTTCTAAAACTAGGTGATCCAGATCCACCATCGCCTGCTTTAACAAATATTTTAACTTGATCTAAAAATTTCATAATACAACTCCTTTGATTTTTTTAAGTTGTATTGATTAATTGGGTTTTACAGAAACAAATGTTCTATCAGATTTAGTTTTTTTAAATTCTACTTTGCCTTCAACTTTTGCAAATATAGAATGGTCTTTACCCATACCAACGTGTTCACCAGGAAATATTTTTGTTCCTCTTTGTCTTACAATTATATTACCTGGTATGACATATTGACCGCCGTATTTTTTTACACCAAGTCTACGACCAGCACTATCACGTCCATTTCGAGATGATCCACCTGCCTTTTTTGTAGCCATAATTAAATCTTACTTTTTTTCTTCTTTTATTTTTTTTGTCTCTCTTTTTTCTACTTTTTTTGCTTCAGAAAGTATAGCGCCATCTTTAGCAAAAATTTTTTTTATCTTTATTAGAGAATATTGTTGTCTATGTCCATTTTTTCTTCTTGAATTTTGTCTTCTTCTTTTTTTGAAAATTAAAATAGTTCTATTTTTACTATTTTTCATTAATTCTGCTTCTACCTTTGCACCTTTAACCAATGGAGAACCAACTTCTAATGTTTTATCATCTCCATATGCAAGCACTTCATTAAATTCTATTTTACTTTCAGGTTTACTATTTTTAAGTTTTTCGATTTTCAATATATCACTAGCTTTAACTTTGTACTGTTTTCCACCTGTTTGTATTACTGCAAAAGACATTATAAATCCTTAATTTTTATAAATGGCAATATAGTTCTAGACTTCTTTTAGTCAAGTTGAATAAATTAGAAATTATCCTTTAAATCTCTTAATTTTGAAAAGTCTTCTAGATTTTTTGCTCTTAAAAAAATATTACATGCCAATTCTTCCCCAATTGTTGAAGGAATTGTTGGTAAATTATTTTTTAATTTATCTTCGATTTCAAAAATTTTTTTTTCTAAGTTTTTATTATTTTTTTCATGTTGTGAGCAGAACATTGAATTCTTACGAGTATATTCATGTCCACAATAAACTTTGGTATCGATGGGAAGTTTTTTTAGTTTATTCAAAGAAGCAAACATTTGTTCATATGTACCTTCAAATATTCTACCACAACCAAGTGAAAATAGCGTATCTCCTGTAAAAGCTATTTTATCTTTTGAAAAATAAAAACAAATATGACCCGATGTATGTCCTGGGATATGAATAATTTTTGCTTCAAAATCCTCATTCATCCAGATTTGATTGTTTTCAACAAGTATATCTATTTCCGGTATTCTATCTTTATCATTTTTATATCCAACAACTTTTACTCCATATTTTTTTTTTAATTCATTATTGCCACCAACATGGTCATGATGATGGTGTGTATTTAGAATAAATTTTAAATTAATATTTTTTTTTTCTACAAAATCAATAATTGGCTTAGCTTCACTTGGATCAATGACACACGCATTGTGGTTTTTTTCATTTATTAATAAATAAGAATAATTATCTTGCAAGCATTTAATTATTTCAACTTTCATACTACTTTTCTATTACAAAAATTCCTAATTGAGAAAATAAATTTTTGTAACTTAAATTTGAACTATTAATTTTTATATTTTTTTTGTTACAATAATTTACAAAATCCTTAATAGTACACATATGAAGGTTGGGTGTATTATACCATTCATTAGGTAAATTTTTTGTTATTGGCATTGTGCCCTTGAGAAGTAAATGTAATCTAACTTTCCAATATCCAAAATTTGGTATTGTAACAATTGCCTTTTTACCGATTCTTAATAATTCCGCAATGACATTTTCTGGGCTCAGGAATGCTTGAAGAGTTTGGCTTAAGACTACGTAATCGAAAGACAAATTTGGAAATTGATGTAAATCTTTTTCAGCATTTCCTTCAATTACAGAAAGACCTTTACTAGTACAATCTTGAACATTTTTTTTTGATATTTCCAATCCTCTTGTGTCAACACTTTTTTTATCTTTTAGATATTTCATCAAAGTACCGTCACCACAACCAACGTCTAATACTCTAGTATTGTTTTCAATAAGATCAGAAATTATTTTAAATTCTTTTTTCATATTTATTTCAATAGTTTGCTTCTAAAAAATTTCTAACAGAACTTAAAAAGTCAGGTACATTTAGAAGAAAAGAATCGTGACCTTTGTCGCTATTTATTTCTATAAATCCTACATTTGCACCAGCAGCATTTAAAGCAATTACAACTTCTTTATTTTCCAAAGTTGGATAAAGCCAATCGGATGTAAAAGAAATTATAAAAAATTTTGTTTTACTATTTTTAAAAGCATTTGAAAGATTCCCTTTATACTGTTTTATTAAATCAAAATAATCCATAGCTCTTGTTATATAAAGATAGCTATTTGCATCAAAGCGATCTACAAATACATTGCCTTGATGTCTCAGATAGCTTTCAATTTGAAAATCAGCATCAAAACTAAATTTTAGGGAATCTCTTTCTTGGAGTTTTCTGCCAAATTTATCTTCCAAACTTTTTTTAGAGAGATAGGTAATATGTGCTGCCATTCTTGCAACCGCTAAGCCATTATTTGGTGACGATTCTGTATTAAAATAATTTCCATTATTCCAATTTTTATCAGCCATTATTGCCTGCCTTCCTAACTCATTAAGAGCAATATTCTGAGCTGAATGACTAGCAGTACATGCTATTGGAATCGCAGTTTTGGTTTTGTCTGGAAAATTAGCAACAAATTGTAAAGCTTGCATTCCACCCATAGAACCTCCAGTTACACTAAACAACTTGTCTATTTTAAAAAAATTTAACAAATTATATTGTGCATTTACCATGTCATTAATTGTAATAACTGGAAAGTTTGTTCCAATTGTTTTATTAGTTTTTGGATCGATACTACTGGGACCGTATGAACCCATACATCCACCAATTACATTTGCACATATTATAAAAAATTTATTCGTATCAATTGCCTTGCCAGGTCCCACAAGATAAGACCACCAGCCACTTTTATTTGTAATTGGGTTAGTTCCAGTTACAAACTGATCTCCACTTAAAGCATGAAAGACTAAAATTGCATTATCTTTTTTCTCATTTAATGTACCATATGTTTCATAAGCTAATGGAAAATTAGATATAGTTTGCCCACAATCAAGCTTTAATGGTTCATCAACAATTAATGTTTTTACCTTTTCTATATTGTTCATTTTTTCTTTCTTTTGAATTGTGAGGTAAAAAAACTTATTTAGCGGTTTTTTTATAGCGCTCGCAATTCAGTTAAATCAGCGCATGAATTATTTACAGGATACATTTATATATGTCAATTTTATAAAAATATTAAATATTTTATGTAAATAAGTAATTTTTTATCTATAAAGATACAAAATATTGAAAATTATGACTTCGCTCAACTTTAGAAAAATAAATATAGAAGCTTACAAACCAGGAAGATCTATATTAAAAAAAAATAAAAACGCGATAAAGCTATCAGCCAATGAATCGGCGCTAGGAATGAGCCCAAAAGTGCTAAAAATATTACAAAGCAAAAATTATAAAATTTCTAAATATCCAGATAGCAAAGCAATAGATTTAAGAAAAACAATTTCTTCAAAATTTAAATGTAAATTTAATAAAATTATTTGTGGCTCTGGTTCAGATGAAGTAATCCAAATGATATGTCAACTTTTTATTAAGCCAGGAGACGAGGTAATTGTGCCACAATATAGTTTTTTGATGTACAGAATATATGCATCGATTGTTGGAGCAAAAGTAGTTTTTTCTAAAGAAAAAGAATTTAAAGTTTCTTCTGAAGATATAATTAAAAAAGTTAGCAAAAAAACAAAGATTGTTTTTATAGCAAACCCAAACAATCCAACTGGCACATATTTAGAAAAAAAAGAATTAATTAATCTAAGAAAAAAATTAAATAAAAAAATTTTGTTAGTTATAGATGATGCCTATGATGAATATATGAAAGACAAAAAATATTCTTCAGGATTAGAAATTTTTAAAAATAAAAAAAATGTGTTTATTTTAAGAACTTTTTCTAAAATATATGGACTTGCTTCTTTAAGAGTGGGCTGGGGATATGGAGATAGAAAAATAATTGATGCGTTAAATAAGATCAAACCTCCTTTTAATGTGAATAAAATTGCTCAGATATGTGCAATTGAATCTTTAAAAGATAGTAAATTTATCACAAAGTCGGTTAAACATAATTTATTTTGGAGTAATAAAATTAAAAATAGCTTGGAACGATTTAATATTTTTTGTAATAAAGTAAGCGCAAATTTTCTTTTGCTTAATTTTGGTAAATGTAAATTAACTGCAAATAATGTTGAAAAAAAATTGCAAAAAAAAGGCTTAATATTAAGAGAAACCAAAACTTATGGAATAAAAAATTGTTTAAGACTAACAATTGGAAATAACATGGAAAACAAATTGTTTTTAAAGAGCATAGAAAAGATATTTAAAAATGTTTAAAAATATATTGATCATTGGATGTGGTATGATTGGATCCTCAATTCTTAGAGGAGTCATTAGCCAAAAGCTGTGTAAAAAAGCTTACGTATATGAAAAAAATATTAAACACCAAAACCAAATAAAAAAAATAAATAAGAAAATTATTTTAATCAAAAAACTTGATAAAAAAATAAGGGATATGGATTTAGTTGTTGTTTCAACTCCAATGAGTGAATACCAAAAAATAATTATTAAACTAAATAAAAATTTGAGTAATAAAACTTTAATTACTGATGTTGGGTCAACTAGAGGAAATGTTGCAAAATTAATTAAAGAAAAATTGTCAAAAAAATTAAATTGGGTAATGAGCCATCCCATATCTGGTTCTGAAGCTAGCGGACCAAGATATGGCAGTAAAAATTTATTTAAAAATAAATGGTGCATTTTGATAAAAAGTAAGCAAAACAAATTACTAGAAAACAAATTATCTAGATTTTGGAAGAAATTAGGTTCTAGAATTTTGTTTATGCAAGAACAGGAGCATGACAAAATTTTTGCAGTTACAAGTCATCTACCACACTTAGTTGCATACAATTTAATTAAAACTGCTCAAGATTTTCAAAAAACTCATAAAAAAAATATAATTAAATACAGCGCTGGTGGTTTAAGAGACTATTCTAGGTTAGCGGCATCCAATGAAATTATGTGGAGAGATGTATTTTTTAATAATAGTAAAAATATGTCTAAAATAATCGATTTATTCATTAGAAACTTAAAGAACTTTAAGATGGATATTAATAAAAAAAGAAATTCTTTATTACTTGATAAGCTTAAAAAATCGAAAAAAATCAGACAACAAATCTTGTTATTAAAACATGATATTAATAAACCAGATTTCGGTAGAGAAAATTAAATTCTAAATACTTTTTTCACCTTTAATTTGGTAGTTCTTTCTATCTTTTTTATTGTTTTGTGAATTGGCATTATAATAACTTTTTTCTCTGGACCGTAAGCATGTATTAGTTTTTTTGAATCAATACATACTGCAACATGTCCTTTCCAAAAAATTATGTCACCTTTTTTAAATTTTTTTTTTATTATGCTTCCTTTTTTATATTTTATTTGATCAACGGTATCTCTTGGAAAAAATTTGTTATTAAATTTATAAAATATTTGAATTAATGCAGAGCAGTCAATACCATCATATGTTTTACCTCCCCATTTATATTTGCAATTTAAATATGATTTAAAAATTTTAACAAAATTTCCCCCCTTTTTATTTATAAGAGTTATATCTTTTTGTTTTATCCATTTATTTTTTTCAAACATAACATAATTCTTTTTTCTTTTTAAAATCTCAATTTTACTGGAAAATGGCAAAAAATTATTTGATTTATAAATTCTTGTTTTTAAAACTTTCACTTTATGTGTAGGTTTAATTTTATTAATAAATTTTTTGTTTTTTATATAACCACGATATCTATCGTAAGATGTTCTTATTTTAAGAAAATTTTTTACTTTTCTTAAAACTTTAAATTTTTCACCATAAATAATTTGTGAGCTAATTTTAGAATTAATTGAAGGACGATTGTATATATTTATATATGGATTATTGCAAAAAAAATTATTCTGCACCAATTTTTATTTTATTTCTGATGAACCACAAGCAAATTAGAGAAGGAATAACCATTATTGTGGTTAAAACAAAAAATGTTCCCCAGTCTCCATTTAACCAATCAACAAGAGCTCCCGAAGATGAAGCAAGAGTTGTTCTGCCAGCTGTTCCTATTGATGCAAGTAGAGCATATTGGGTAGCGGTGTAAGTTCTATCAACTAATAATGAAATAAATGCTACAAAGGCTACTGTAGCAAACGCAGCAGTGATATCGTCAGCTATTACAGCAATTGCAAACAATAGTTCAGATTTGCCTGTCCAAGCCAAAATAGCAAAAAGTAAGTTTGTTAAAGCCATTAAACCTCCCGCAAAGAACATTGTTTTGATTGTTCCTGCTCTCATTGCCATTACTCCTCCCATTAATGTAAAAACTACAGTTGTGATCCATCCAAGCCCTTTAGAGTAAATTGCAATCTGTCCTTTAGAAAATCCAATTTCTTTATAAAAAACAATAGACATACGACCAAGAAATGCTTCACCAATTTTAAATAAGAATACAAAACCTAATATTCCTACAGCAATAGCAAATCCATTTTTTTTAAAGAAACTAATTATAGGTCCACCAATGGTTCCTGTAATGTAAGCAATAAAATTAGTTATAATATTGCTAGAACCAAGTTTTCCTTCAATTATTTTATCAGTTTCTCTCTGCTTAGCTTGTCTATCAGTTTCAATTGGTTCGTGAACAAACATCAAACCAATATTCATTAAAATTATTACAACTCCTAAAACTAAAAATGTAGTTTGCCAATAATCAGCAATACCCATGTTTTCAAAATATTCTGCTGCAAATAAAGCTATAACTCCTCCTAGTTTATAACCAGTCCACCAACCAACCACTGCCATAGCAGCACCAGCTGCCATAGATTTTCCTTCATTCTCATTAATTTGTTCAATTCTTAAAGCATCAACAGTTATGTCCTGAGTAGCAGAAGCTATTGCAATAATTAATCCGACTGTAATTAATAGAGCTAAGTTTTCTGTAGGGTTTATAAAGCTCCAAAATAACAAACTTAGCAAAATTGCAATTTGCATTAAAACTATCCATCCTCTTCTATGGCCTAGTTTTTTTGTTAAAAATGGTATTTGAATTCTATCTATTATTGGTGCCCATAAATAATTAAATGCATATACACCAAAAATTAAACCTGCCCATCCTATTGTTGATCTGCTGAGTCCTTCTTCTTTTAACCAAAGGCTTAAACTACTTGCAATCAAAACCCATGGAAAACCACTTATAGCTCCAAGAAGCAAGATTCTTAGCATTCTTATATCTTTGTAAACTAAAAGAGATTCAATCCAGCTTTGTTTTTTTTCTATCATTAGTACTTTCTCCAAAAAGACGGAATGAATAACACTAATATAGCAAACAGCTCGAGTCTACCTAAAATCATCCCCATACTTAAAGCCCACTTAGATGGGTTAGACAATGAAGAGAAATTTCCATTAGGTCCAATAATTTCACCTAACCCAGGACCCACATTGGAAATAGAAGTTGCTGCTCCAGAAATTGAAGTAACAAAGTCTAAACCAGTTAAAGATAATACTGC
>CAZAGV010000018.1:0-3335 GCA_964484975.1 uncultured Candidatus Pelagibacter sp. | reverse complement strand
ATTTGAGTATCAGAAAAAAATATTTTTTTATCTCCACTTAGAAACTTTATATAAGCAATAAAAGGTATGCTTCCCAACAATATAAATATCATTGAAGTAATTTCAATTAAACTACTATCAAAATATCCTATAGACTCATTGTAGTTAGAAAAACCACCTGTAGCGATAGTAGTCATTGAATGAGTAAGGCTATCGAAAAAATTCATTCCAAAAATTTTATAAAACAAAGCGCATGAAAATGTTAAAACAGAGTAGATAAAAATTAATCTTAAACTTATTTCTTTAGATTTTGGTAAAATTTTTTCAGCAGTATCGTTGCTCGATATTTTAAATAACTGCATACCCCCAACATTCATTATTGGCATAAGTGTAATTGCCATTACAATTATTCCTATTCCTCCTAACCACTGAAGGATAGCCCGCCATAGCAATATACTTTTTGGAGCGAGCTCTAAATTTACTATTACAGTAGAACCAGTAGTTGTAATTCCAGACATACTTTCAAAGAAAGCGTCAGTTATATTTAAATTTAAATTAGAAAATATGAATGGTAGTGAACCAAATATAGCTATACTTAACCATGAAAGTGCAGTTAATAGAAAAGCTTGAGGTAAATTTAACTTTTTATCATGATCTAAATTTGACAAAAAAAATAATATACCAAATACAATTGTAATAATTCCAGAGCTAATAAATGACGAGTCCAATTCACTATATATAAATTGAATAATTACTGGAATAATCATGGCCAATCCCAAAATTACTTGCAATACACCAAGAGTAAAAAATACAGTTTTATAATTCGACATTTTGAATGGACATTATTTTATGGTAAAAAAATTTCAACTCTATAAGAATTATTAAAACCATGAATTTTATGAGTTATTTTTGTATTTAAACTGTGATCGATAAAACAAACATAGAAAAAACTAATGCATGGCCATTTGTTGAGGCAAAAAAAATTCTTCGTGAAAGAAAAAAATATATAGATCAAAAGGGTAAAATAATTCTACAAACAGGATATGGGCCAAGTGGACTTCCTCATATAGGAACTTTTGGAGAGGTTGCTAGGACTTCAATGGTCGTTAATGCTTTAGATCAATTAACTGATTTACCTAAAGAAATAATAACCTTTTCAGACGATATGGATGGTCTAAGAAAAGTTCCTGAAAATATTCCTAATAAAGATTTTTTAAAAAATAATTTACATAAACCTTTAACAAGTATCCCAGACCCTTTTAAAAAATTTAATAGCTTTGGGGAACACAATAATGAAATGTTAAAGAAATTTTTAAATGATTTTAATTTTAAATACTCTTTTAAGAGCTCGACCGAACTTTATAAATCAGGTTTTTTTAATGAAACTTTAAAAATTGTATTAAAAAAATATAAAGATATTATGGATATAATTATTCCTACATTAGGTAAAGAAAGGCAAAAAACTTATTCCCCATTTTTACCAATCTGCCCAGATACCGGTGTTGTTTTAGAAATTCCAGTTTTAGAGATAGATGAAAAAAATTCAAAAATTATTTTTGATAATTTTGGAAAAAAATTAGAAAAAAGTATTTTAGATGGCAATTGCAAACTTCAATGGAAAGTAGACTGGGCAATGAGATGGTATGCTTTAGATGTAGATTTTGAAATGTATGGTAAAGATTTAATTGAAAGTGCCATCTTATCTACAAAAATTATAAAAATATTAGGAAAAATTAACCCTTCAGGTTTCGCTTATGAGCTATTTCTAGATGAAAATGGAGAAAAAATATCTAAATCAAAAGGCAATGGAATAACAATTGATGAATGGTTGGAATATGCTTCTCCTGAAAGTTTATCTTTATTTATGTATCAAAACCCAAAAAGAGCAAAAAAATTATATAGAGAAATTGTTCCTAAAGCTGTGGATGAGTATTTAGATTTTATTGAAAAGGGAAAAAATCAAAATGAATTACAAATGTTATTAAATCCTGTTTGGCATGTTCATAATGGCATGATTCCAAAAGAAAATACAATTATGACCTTTTCTATGCTTCTCAACTTAGTTGAAGCCAGCAATGCAAATTCAAAAGAACTTTTATGGAAATTTGTTAAAAAATATAAACCAAACATTTTAGAAAAAGATCATCCAATATTTGATATGTTGATTGAATATGCAATTAAATATTTCAATGATGTAATTAAAAAATATAAAAAATATAAAAAACCTAATTCTGAAGAAAAAAAAGCGCTAAAGGCATTAGTTGTAGTGTTGGAAAAATGTACCGATAAAATGCAGCCAGAAGAAATTCAAACACAAATTTATGCAGTTGGAAAAGAAAATGGCTATAAAGAAAATCTAAGAGATTGGTTTAGACTGATTTATGAGGTAGTTTTTGGTGACGAAAATGGTCCAAGAATGGGTTTTTTTATTAGTTTTTTTGGTGTTAAGGAGACACAACAATTAATAAAAGATAAAATTAACTGATGTTTTCAAAAATAAGATCATTAATATTTAAATTAGATCCCGAAACAGCACATGATTTAGCTATCAAGGCTCTTAAATTTAATCTTGTTTCTCAAAATAAAATTAAAAACAACAAATCAATTCAAACAGAAATTTTTGGAAAAACAATTCCAAATCCAATAGGTATAGCAGCTGGTTTTGATAAAGATGCAGAAGCATATAATCCTTTGTTTAAATTAGGGTTTGGATTTGTTGAAGTTGGAACCGTAACTCCGATTAGTCAATACGGAAATCCTAAACCAAGAATATTTCGCCTTGAAGAAGACAAGGCGTTAATAAATAGGCTTGGGTTTAATAATTCAGGCTCTGAAAAAGTTAGATCAAGAATTATTTCAAATTCTCCCAAAGGCTTATTTGGAATAAACATAGGACCAAATAAAGATACAAATAATAGACTAGAAGATTATTTAATTGGTCTTCGCAAATTTTATAATCTTGCTGATTATTTGACTATTAATATATCTTCCCCTAATACTGAAAATTTGAGAAGTTTTCATAATGAAGATGAGCTAAATGAACTCTTGAGTTTAATAGAAAAGGAAAAAAAAATATTAAAAACTTCAGTTCCTATCACTGTAAAAATATCACCAGATATTCAAGATGAAAATGTAAATATAATTTCAGACTTACTTTTAAAACATAATGTTAATGCAGTAATAATTTCAAATACAACTGACAGAAATAGAGAAAATTTATTTAATATTAATAAATTAGAAAAAGGAGGCCTGTCAGGAAAACCTTTAGAAAAAAAATCAAACGAACTAATTAATAAATTTTATAGAATTTTAAAAAATCAAATAAAAATTATAGGTGTAGGTGGAGTTGATTCTGG
>CAZAGV010000017.1:0-16755 GCA_964484975.1 uncultured Candidatus Pelagibacter sp. | reverse complement strand
AAGATAGGAATCGCTGGACATCCTGAGGGGAGTCCTGATATATCCGATTCAAAATTAGAAAAAGCTATGAAAGATAAAAAGCCTTATGCTGACTATATAATAACTCAGTGGTTATTAGATTCTCAGCCAATCATAGATTTTATATCAAAACAAACTGTACCAGTTCATGTTGGAATTACTGGGCCACTAAAAATAACTAGCTTAATTAAATTTGCTAATATTGTTGGTGCAAAAAATTCCTTAAACTTTCTTAAATCTAATTTTAGTAAGGCGTTAGATTTAATGAAACCTAAAGACCCAAATGATTTAATTGGGAAAGTTAAATCACATACTGATTTTTTCCACATTTATACATTCGGCGGCTTGAAGGAAACAAACAAGTGGTTGATGGAGAACAAATATGTCTAATGAATTTGATTATACTAAACTAAAACATGTAACTTCAGTTGATCAATCTGATCGTGAAGTTCCATATAATTTAAGACAAAGTGGGCCTACAAAAGTTGAAATGTTAATTTCAACAAGAGTAAGAAAATCACCTTATTGGCATTTATCAATGCAAGCTGGTTGTTGGAGAGCAACAGTTTATAACCGTGTTTACCATCCAAGAGGTTATGTAAAACCTGAAGATGGTGGAGCAATGGTCGAGTATGATGCAATTGTTAATCACGTTACAATGTGGAACGTTGCTGTTGAAAGACAAATAAGAGTTAAAGGTCCTGATGCAGAAAAATTTACTGACTACGTAATAACTAGAGATGCAACTAAAATCTCACCAATGAGAGCACGATATGTAATTTTATGTAATGCTTATGGTGGAGTTTTAAATGATCCAATTCTTCTTAGAATTTCAAAAGATGAATTTTGGTTCTCACTATCAGACTCAGAAATTGGCATGTACCTTCAAGGTGTTAATGCTGATGGAAAATTTAATTGTACAATTGAAGAAATTGATGTGTGTCCAGTACAAATCCAAGGACCTAAATCAAAAGCACTAATGAAAGATCTGCTTGGTGACCAAGTTGATTTAGACAACATGCCTTTCTATGGTTTAGCTGAAGTTAAAGTTGCAGGAAGAAGCTGTGTTATTTCACAATCTGGTTTCTCTGGTGAAGCTGGATATGAAATATATTTAAGAAATGCAACTTTATATGCTGAAGATATGTGGAACGCAGTTCTTGATGCAGGTAAAAAACATAACCTAATGGTTATCGCTCCTGCTCACCATAGAAGAATTCAAGCTGGTATCCTTTCTTGGGGACAAGATATGGATGATCAGCATAATCCTTTTCAGTGTAATCTGGGCTATCAAGTTTCATTATCTGGTAAGGGTGAATGGAATAAGAAAGCTGACTACGTTGGTAAAGTAGCTTTAGAAAAAATGGGTGCTGAAATTAAAGCAGGTAAAAAACCTTACAAACTTCAATTAGTTGGTCTTGAGTTAGGTGGAAAACCAATTGAAGAATATGCACCTGACTTTTGGTTAATTTCAAACGCTGATGGTGGAGATCCAGTTGGATTTATTACATCTCCTTGGTATCACCCTGAAAAAAAACAAAATATAGCAATGGGATATGTTCCATTTGACGGAACATTAAATGCAAATGGTTTTCCTAAAGGTAAAGTGGGAACTAAATACAAAGTTCATCTACCTACTAAATATTCAGATACTCCTGGAACACCTGTTGATGCAGTAGTGGTTGATATACCATTTAAAGAATCTTTTAACGCAAATACTAGAGAGGTAGTTAAAGGTTAATAATTTTAAATAGGGGAAATTAATCATTTCCCCTATTTTTCAATTTAAATTAAATTTACTAGTAAAATTTTCTTTTATTACTCAAAAAATGTTTATAATTTAAATTCAAGATATGTTTGCACAATTTTTAAGTATTGTAGTTAGTTCAATAAAGCTAGATAAAACTTTATATAACAATAGTAAATTTTTTGGTGAAGCTGGAATTTATTTTGCTGGATTAATAATGATTTTGGATGGTATGGCTGGGGCTGTAGCGGCAAATTCAATAGTTAAAACATCTATAGGCATTTCTGGCTTAACTGCAATCTTAACTTGGTTAGTTTGGGCAATTTTTATTTATGTAGTTGGAGTTAAATTATTTTCTGACAAAGAAACAAAGGTAACATTTAAAAAAATACTAATCGCAGTTGGGTATGCGCATGCACCTGGTTTGTTAAGATTTTTTGCTGTTACTCCAGATTTTGTCATTCCTATTGTATTTTTGACTCAATTTTGGATTTTTGCATCCTTAATAATTGCTACAAAACAAATTCTAAATTTAAAATCTAGTTTTAAAGCTTTTGGAATTGTGTTTTTATCTTTTTTAATTATAGCATTTTTATCTATCTCATTTGTTATGAGTAGAATGGATGCTTTACCTATCAGCAATATTAGCTAAATTGGAAATAAAGTTTTTGATATTCTACAAGACTTGCAAAGTTTATATCCTGTAAGTATTAAGTTTTCAGTAACACTCTCGTCAGTTTTTTTGCATTCTTCGCAGATGTTATTTAATTCTTTAAGATTTTCCCTTTTTAAATTTTTTTCTTTAAAATTTTTAGTCATTATCTATAAGTCCAGCTCCAGCCGTTTTTTGTTTTAATTCTTCTGTTTCTTCTACAAATGTGTTTTCTGTTAATTTACAAAGCTCTTCCCAGTCATTTTCGCTAAAAGAATTTGTATTTTCTAAAAAGTTAATTTTTATTTTTTTCGCTCTTTCTATAATTGTTTTAACTGAATAATTTGAATAAATTGATTGATTAAAATTGAGTAAAAATTTTTCATCATCAATAACTAACATAATTTTTTTTCCAATTATTTCTGAAGCTCTACTTAAAAAAGGAATTATAAGAACAGGAAATGCAACATTTTCAAAATTTATTTCTTCCAATTCTTCCATGGCTGTTATTTGGTCTAACAAATTAACTCCAACTATAATTGGGCAATAAGGTATTTTTGAAGTATTAAATTTTGTAATTAAACTTATATTTTGAAATTGTTGTTTTTTATAAATTTCAAAATATTGACTTAAATTTTTAATTCCTGGAAGGCCGAATAATTCTAGAAGTCTAATATTTTTTCCAATTTCTTCTGCAACCCCCCATGAAAAGCCAACAGCCTTACTGGCTCTTTTGGTGGTTACATCTATTTCGTTTAAAGTTTTCATAATTATAATGAATTATATATCCATTGTTCATCAAATGATTTTAGTTCTTTAGCTAGTGTTGCACCTTGAAACATGTTTATTCTCAACCATTTATCAGATCTGGGGTCAAATTTATTTGCACCAAAAAATGATAATTTTAATCGCAACATGTCAATAGGCATTAAATTTGAACCAATGGTATTATCTTGAATTTCTGCATAAGGAAATTTTTCTACTATAAAAGCTCTTCTTACAACATGTCTTAGATCATTATTTTCAATTAAAAATCTTCCAATGGAAAGGCTATTTTTTTCAACATTAATTCTTTCATATAGTCTTTTGATATCTCTAGCCACTGCTAGTGGCTCTTCAAGATTAGAAAAATTATTTAAATATCTATCAGCCAATCTCGGTTCTCGTTTGTTTTTTGAAATAAACCAAAATTTTTGATTATTTTTTTTTTTTGAAAAATCAATTTTTATTATGCTTGAATATTGTTTCTCCAAAATTTCTCTTAAATCAAAGATGGTTCTATTAGTTGGTATAGAAAAATATTTTTCTTCCTCAGAGCTCATTTGATTGATTAAAGGATTTATTATTTCATCGAACGGTTCCATCATCAAGCTCACAATATATTCAATTGACTCATCACCTAGATTTTCTTCACTCCAAATGTATAAATAGTTAAATGGATATTCTTTTTCAAAGCTAAATTTTTTTTGTAATAAAATAATAAATTTATTTAAATCAGATATTAATTCTTTGATTTTTTTTTGCTGGAATTCGCTATCTGTATGCCATATAGCAATGTTCTTTAAAGATTTTTTTAAACAATTTTTAAACATATCTATCTCAAAGACTTTTACAAATTTAATCACTCTAATTTTTTTTAGTGCTGTTTCTCTCGCTAATATCCAATTATTTAAAAGAGTAGGATGATTTACTATAAAAGGCGCTAAACCTAATCCGGTAGAATTACCTATTCCTAAATTTCTACAAACATAACTATCTAGTTCTACTGCTTTTTTAGGATTTTTATGTTTTGCAATATGATTTACTTGATCAAAAGTAAATTGTCTTGCTAAATATACAAGCATCATTTCTAATCTAAATGGACTATTAATCTCTTCTCTATTTTTAATTCTAAATCTGTCTGCTAATCCAAATTTTCCAGATCCGTATACTGCTGTTGTTCTGTATAAGTATCCAACTCTGAATAATGCTTCTTTGTCTGGTTGGTTTCCATTTGATAGATTTTCTACCACATTATCAAAAATTCTAACTGATTTATTAGCTCTAGCTAAACTTAACTCTTTGTAAGATAATCTTCCTGCTTCTTGTTTTGGAACGTTATAAGATAATCTTTCCAAATCTTTTTTAGTTGGTATTCCGTCATATAAGGCAAAAGATGCATCCCATTTAGTTGCTAATACTCTATCTGATCTTTCTTCATCGCTTATTTTGTTTGCAAAACAAACTAGAGAATAAGTTCTATTTTTTTTTGAAAATGAATAAACGGCCCTTCCATATCCAGTTTCATCTAAATCAAATAGATTTCTATTGTATTCCCAATCTTTAAATTCTTTTAAAAATGATCTCAAAAAAGATAATTTTGATTGATGAAAAGATCCAAGTCTTGATAATTTCATAACAATTTTTGGATCTCTTAATTGTACTTGCATTATTAAATATTTTTATAAAAATTATACCAATTATTACCTAAAATTCCTTCTACTTCTATTTGACTAAACCCAGTTTTTTTTAAACCTTTTTCTAAATTTTTAAACCCTCTAGCATCTTTAAACCAGTCAGGTTGCTTAGGAAAACCAGATTTACTTTTTGTTCCTTCTCCATAGTTTTTTGTTTTTGTCCAAGTACCATTTCTCATCCATTCAACAACAGTGTCTGGTTGTTTTAAACACAAATCTGAACCTATGCCGATATTTTTTACTCCTATCATTTCTGCAGTTTTTGCCACCATCTCGCAAAAATTATCTAAATTGCAATTTGTTCCATCTTTAAGATGATGTGGGTATAAAGAAAGACCAATCATACCGCCGCATTGAGCTAGCGCTTTTAATAAATCATCAGATTTATTTCTTATTGCTTTATGCCAGAATAAGGGATTAGCATGAGTTATAGCAATTGGTTTTTCACTAATTTCTATTGCATCAAATGTACTTTTTTCTGCTGAATGAGACATATCGATAACTATACCTACTTTATTCATTTCTTTAATTACTTCTTTTCCAAAGTTAGTTACACCGCTGTCAATTTTTTCATAACAACCTGTGGCTAATAGAGATTGGTTGTTATAAGTAAGTTGCATAAATTTACATCCAAGCTGATGTACTTTTTCAATTAAATTAATGTCATCTTCAATTGGTGAGCAGTTTTGAAAACCAAAAAATATAGCCGTTTTGTTTTGTTCTTTTGCTTTTTCTATATCTTTGTAATTTTTGCCATGAAAAATTAAATCAGAATTTTCTTTAAAATGTGCATTCCATTCATTTACTCTTTCTAATAATTCATCATAGTCCTCATGATAAACTATAGTAACATGAACTGCATCTAAACTTGCTTCTCTATTAATCTCAAAAATTTCTCTAGACCAGTTACAATACTGTAAGTTATCAATTTTATAATTCATTTTTTTAAATGATTAAATTTTCAGACTATATGCCTTTTTTTATAAGATTATAAATACCTTCTTTATTATACAAACCTATTTCTCTAGCTAATTCTTTGTTATTCTTATAAACAATAATAGTTGTCCAATAATCAATCTTTAATAATTTCGCAATATCTTTATTTTTGGTTTGCTCAAAATTCATAAAAATAATGTTTTGAAAGTCTTTTTTTGCTTTTTCTAGTATTGATTTCTGTTTTGAGCAAGTAGTGCAATATTTGTTCCAAGAATGAATAACAACTGTCTTTCCGCCATTTTGGGCTGACTTAAATTCTTCGATATTAAAATTTGACTTGTAATCAGCGGCAAAAGAATATGTGGAAACTAACAATATAAAAAAAGCCAATATTTTCTTCATAATTTTAAATAACATATTTTTGTTGTATTTTCACTTACATTGCTAATTTTATTGAAATGCTTAGTTTAATTTGAAATAAGTAAAAAATAGTTCATTTATTAAGTCTATGTCATCAAAAAAAATACATAAAGTTTCTATTGTAATGGGAAGTCAATCAGATTTCAAAACGATGAAACTGTGTCAAAAAGTGTTTAAAATTTTAAATGTGAAGTTTGAAACAAAAATTATTTCTGCTCACAGAACGCCAGAACGAATGTATGAATATGCAAAAAAAGCAGAGAAAAACAATATTTCTGTAATTATAGCTGGGGCAGGAGGATCTGCTCATTTACCAGGAATGATTGCCTCTCTTACGACTATACCAGTAATTGGAGTTCCCATCGAAAGTAAAAAATTAAAAGGCTTAGATAGTTTGCTGTCTATTGCACAAATGCCTAAAGGAATACCTGTTGGTACAGTTGCTATAGGAAAAGATGGAGCAATTAATGCTGCACTATTAGCAACATCTATAATTGCATTAAGTGATCAAAAAATAAAAAAAAAATTAAATAATTGGCGTGTTAAACAAAGTTCTGCTGTAAAAAAAAAACCAAAATAAACTAAATGTCAAACCCTACTATTGGAATAATTGGCGGTGGACAGCTAGGAAGTATGCTTTCTACTGCTGCAAAAAATTTAAATATAAAAACTGTAATTATTTCGGACGATAAAAATGCGCCAGGAAAATTTTTTGCCGATGAATTCATTTTTTGTAAATATGATGATGATTTAAAAATCGAAGAATTTTGCAGTAAAGTTAATTTTGTAACCTTTGAATTTGAAAACATTCCATATTCCACTTTATCAAAAATAGATAATATAAAAAAAATAAATCCAAAACCTTTAATAAATAAAATTATACAAAATAGGCTTAGTGAAAAAGATTTTTTAAATAAAAATAATATTAGAACTACTTCGTATATTTCTGTCAAAAATGAAAATGAACTAAAGTCAAGTCAAGATTTTATACCAGGTATACTTAAAACTTGTACTTTAGGCTACGATGGTAAAGGTCAGTATAAAATTAATAATGAAAAAGAGTTGGATAATTTAATAATTAATTTTGAAAACAATTATATTTTAGAAAAATTAGTTAAATTAAAAAAAGAAATTTCAGTAATAATTACAAGATTTGGACCGCAAGAATATGAAATTTACGATCCAATAGAAAATGTTCATGAAGATCAGATATTAAAATATTCAAAAACACCAGCAGAAATTAATGAAAATTTATTTAATCAATCAAAGAAATGGGCAATGCATATTGCTGAAGAACTTGCTTATATTGGAACTATGTGTGTTGAATATTTCATTGATAAGAATGAAAATTTATATGTAAATGAAATTGCACCAAGAGTTCACAATTCAGGACATCTTACAATAAATGCTTATAATGTTAGCCAATTTGAAAATCATATAAGAGCAGTATGCGGACTAAATAAAGTTGAAACAAAAAAATTATATAATGCCAAAATGATTAATTTAATTGGTAAAGATATATTGGTTTACAGAAACAAAAAGTTTAAAGATAATGAATTTTTCTTTGATTATTTAAAAAACACTGTAAAAGAAAAAAGAAAAATGGGTCATTTAACAATAGTTGAAAAATAAAATAGTTAAAGTGTCTAAACTTTTAAGTTTTTTATTAATTTTTTTTGTTTATAACAGTGCCTTGTTAGCTATGAACAATAAACCTTATCACCATCTACCAAATGGTACATTTAGAAATCCTGAAGGTTCTCCAGAAAGAAATATTTCTTTTAACTGGAGCTTTAAAGTTTTTAATGAAGAAAAAAGAAAACTTAAAATGGATATTCCTGTTGACCATGTTGTAAATAAAAAAGAAGTTTTAAAAAAATTAAATAATAATAATAATAATGATTATATAGCATGGATAGGACATGCCACATTTTTAATTAAACTTGGTAATACGACTATTATCACCGATCCAGTTTTTGAAAAAAATATGGGACCATTATTCTTTGGTCCTAAGAGATACGTGGATCCTGCAATTGATCTTAAAGAATTGCCAGAGATAAACTTATTTTTGTTAACACATAATCATTATGATCATTTAAGCACTAGAACTATACAAAGATTTCCTTACAAAAGAGCTAAGGTTTTGGTTCCACTCAAACTTGGAAAATATTTTACAAGAAATGGTTATAGGGACGTTAACGAAATGGATTGGTATGATGAAATAAAAGTAAATAATTTAAAAATTACATTCTTACCTGCAGTTCATTGGTCAAAAAGAACTTTATGGGACACAAATAAAACATTATGGGGAAACTTTTTAATTGAATACAAAGATAAAAAAATATTTTTTGCTTGTGATACAGGTTATGGAAATATCTATAAAGAACTTGGAAATAAATATGGTCCTATTGATTTAACTTTCATTAATATAGGAGCTTATAATTTTTATCCAATGTCACCATTAAAAGATAAATCAGCTTATCATGCTAATCCCGAAGAAGCATTGAATATTGGCCAAGATTTAAAAAGTAAAAAAATTCTAGGTATGCATTGGGGAACTGCAGTTTTGTCACTTGAACCAATATTTGAACCACCTAAACGTTTTAAAAATTCTTCAAATCAATATGGATATCATAGTGATGATGCTGTTATTTTTAAAATTGGACAAATAGAAACACTTGAAAATATATTAAAATGAAATCAATAGAAGGAAATTTTGATAATCCAGAAGTAAATGAATTATTAAAGAAACATTTCGTAGAACTTAGAGCAGTTTCACCAGAGGGTAGCACTCATGTACTTGATATTGCTGGTTTAAAAGATCAAAGCATAAAATTTTGGAGTTTATGGGAAAATGATGAACTTGTTGGTTGTGGTGCATTAAAATTTTTAGAAAAAAACCATGGAGAATTTAAATCTATAAGGGTAGCAGACAAGTTTAGAAAAGCAGGAATTGGAGAAAAAATAATTGATCATTTGATTGAAGAAGCTAAAAAATTAGAAATTTCAAGATTAAGCACTGAGACAGGTGCAGGAGATTTTTTTTTACCAGCAAGAAAATTATTTTCTAAATTTGGTTTTAAAAAATGTTCCCCGTTTGCTCATTACAAGGAAGATCCAAACTCTTGTTACTATACTCTAAATTTATAATTTAACTTAAAATAAGTTAATTTAATTAAATATATTTGATTTATCTTGTAAAATTAGTTTTTTTCTAGTTTTTTCAAAATTATTTTCAACCAGTTTTTTAAATTTTCGATTTTTAGAACTATTTTGTTCAATTTTATTTGAAACAAATGAAACTGTATCCATTCCAGTTTCTTTTTGTACAACTTTGTTTGTAAAAAATGTCATTCCAGCTTGTGTGGCATTTCCAGTTGAGGCCAAAGTAAGAGCTGGGCCCAACATTGCTGTAGATTGTGCACAACCAGATAAAATTATACCAGCAATGATATAAACTAATACTTTATTTAGCCCCATAACTTTTAATTATCCCTATAGTTCAACTTTAAAGGTATTTTTTATTCAACTCAAGGGAGTAAATAAAGATAGTATCCAAAATGGGTAATTTGCTTAGTTTTAAAAGGTAAATTAGATCCCTTTATATCCAAATTCCAAAGAAGAATCAGATATAGAATGATAAAAAGACTCTCCAAAACTTCGTAAAGCAAACAACCTTATTTTAAGTGGATTGTCTTCTATCACATCAACCGTAAATGCTATACCATTGTATGTGGAGTTTATTGAATTATTTTTTTCTAAAATATTAAAATTAAAAGGACATCCTTTTTTTAAAACTTCTTTAACATTTTGTCCTTCTAGTTCAATTATAGCTCTTGAATGAGATAAATCTGTTACAGCAAAATCTGTATCTTTAAAAACTTCTGAAATGTTATTAAGTAAATCTTTTTTTGTTGATACTAAAAGCCAATTTTTTGGACCGTTCCATAAAATCCTTGTATCGTTGTTAAAAACTACAGTTAAAGGTTCATTTTTTAATTTCAAATTATCAATATCAATATTTTCAAATGAAACTGAAGAATTTTTATATTGAACTATTTGAACAATAAGTAAATTTTTAATTTCAGAAACATTTAGTAAATTTTCTTCGTTTTTATTTTCATGATTTCCAAAAAGACCTGTTTTATGAATATGATTTAAAGCTGATACCGATGTCATGATCTAACCCTTTCTCCTTTTGGATCAACATAGTGTGAAGAAACAATTTCAACTGGTATAGTTTTGTTTTTTAAAGGAGATAATGCATAAAGTTTTTGTCCAATCATATTTTTTCCATCTTTAATTATTGCTAATGAAAAAGGATTGTCATATTCAACACTCCAACATGATGCAGATACATGACCCAATTTAGGAATTGGAAGTTTTGCTTTATCGTCTTTAACTATATATGACCCTTCTGGAATACTAGTTTTTTTATCTAATGGAACTACACCTACAACTTTTTGTCTATCTGGAGCAACAAAAGCTATTTTGCCTAAAGATCTCTTTCCAATAAAATCTTTCTTTTTACTTACCATTCCTTCTAGTGAGTTGTCGTATGGAATTGTACGTCCATCTAATTCTGATCCAGCAACGTGACCCATTTCAATTCTTAAAGTTGACAATGCTTCTGTTCCATATGGTTGAATATTAAATTCTTTTCCAACTTTCATTATTTTTTCCCACATGAAGTTACCGTTATCAGACTCAACGTTTACTTCGTAAGCAAGCTCACCAGAAAATGAAATTCTATAAATTTTTGCATTAACTCCAAATAAATTGCCTTCCATATATCCCATAAATGGTAATCCTTCGTTTGAAACATCTAAATCTGGAAATAGTTTTTGCAATACATCACGAGATTTTGGTCCTGCTATAGCTGCTCCTGCCCACTGCTCTGTAGTTGAAACTACATTTACATTCAATTCTGGCCATACCAATTGCAAATAATATTCTAAATGAGATAAAACATTTGCTGCTTGAGCAGTAGTTGTTGTCATATGATAATGGTTTTCTGAAATTCTAGTTGTTGTTCCATCATCCATTACAATACCGTCTTCCCTTAACATTGCACCATATCTTGCTTTGCCAACAGGTAATTTAAGCCAAGCATTAGTGTAAACTCTGTTTAATAATTCAGCAGCATCAGGTCCTTTTATGTCAATTTTACCTAATGTAGTCACATCGCATACACCTACATTTTGTCTAACATTTTTGGCTTCTCTTTTTGAGCCTTCAAATAAATTTTCGTTTCCTTGTTTGTAATATCTTGGACGCAACCAAACTCCTGCATCTACAAAAACAGCATTATTTTTTTCGTGCCATGAATGCATTGGAGATTTTCTGGTAGGTTTAGAATGTTTTCCAATTTCTCTGCCAACAATAGCTCCTATTGATACCGGCGTATAAGGTGGTCTAAAAGTTGTATGACCTACTTGTGGTACTACTTTATTTTCAACATCAGATACAAGTTGTAGTCCATTAAGATTACTTGTTTTTCCTTGGTCTGTTGCCATACCTAATGTTGTATATCTTTTTACATGCTCTATTGATCTATAACCTTCTCTTAAAGCAAGCTGAACATCCGTCACCGCAACATCATTTTGAAAATCTAAGAATCTTTTATAATTTTTGCCTTCTGGTAAAGGAACACACCAAAATTTATCATGGTTTGAATGTTTTTTTTCAACAACAGACGGTAATGAAATATTATTTTCCTTATTAGTTATTTTTTTAGATAGCTCGCTTCCTTTTTCAAATGAAGTTTTTAAAGTTTCTTCTAATGTAAAAATTCCTTTAGCAGATCCTAACACTGTTTCATTTTGTTTTGATTGACCAGGAATAAATGCGTCGATATCTTCATTAAATTTAGTTTTATTGCCTGATTGTGAAGCTAAATGAATCGTTGGTGTCCAAAATCCTGAAACACAAATACAATCACAACTAATACTTTCAATTTGACTCAATTGTTTTTTATCTTCTGATATTTTAGCAATATCAGCTGATTTTACCTTTTTGTATCCTTTAGCAGCTACAACAACATAAGAAAACTTTATGTCTATGTTTAAACTTTTCGCTTCATTAACAATCTCAGAACTAGGATCTTTTCTAGTATCTAGAACAACGGGATCGATTCCATTTTTTTTAAACTCTATTGCAGTTTCATAGCCGCTATCGTTGTTAGTAAACACCAAAGGTTTTTTACCAACTAAAACTCCATAAATTTTTAGATACTCTTTTGCTGCAGAAGAAAGCATTACTCCAGGAGTGTCATTGTTTCCAAAAACCAAAGGTCTTTCAATTGATCCTGAAGAAATAAGAACCTCTTTTGCTCTTATGTACCAAAGTCTTTGCTTTGGAGTATATTTATTTGTTTTTGGTAAGTGGTCACTTATTCTTTCTGACATTACAAGCATATTGTGATCGTAGTAACCAAAAACTTGTGATCTATTTTTTACAGTTACATTTGGCATTGATTTAAGTTCAGATATTATGTTTTCTGTCCACTCTTTGCCGCTTAGATTTCCTATGCTCACTTCACTTGTTAATAAACTTCCACCAAATCTTGGTTTATCCTCTGCTAAAATTACTCTAGCTCCATTCTTTGCTGCAGCATATGCACTAGCAAGACCCGAAGGGCCTGAACCAGCAACTAAAAGGTCACAATATTCATACTTATGTTCATATCTTTCTTTATCATGATTAGTGGTCACTACACCAAATCCTGCTGCTTTTCTTATAAATGGTTCGTAAACCTTATACCAAAAACTCTTCGGCCACATGAATGTTTTATAATAAAAACCTGCTGGAAAAAATTTGTTTAAAAAATTATTTATTGCACCAATATCAAAATTTACATTTGGCCAGCAATTTACACTTTTTGCTTCTAAACCTTCGAACAGTTCTTGTTCTGTAGCTCTTACATTGGGTATTGATTCATTGTCCCTAATTAACTGAACAATTGCATAAGGTTCGTCTACACCTGCTCCAAAAAAACCTCTAGGTCTATGATATTTAAAACTTCTTCCAACTAAATGAACTCCATTAGCAATTAAAGCTGAAGCTAAAGTATCTCCTTCATATCCAAAATAATTTTTTCCATTAAATTTGAAAGAAATTTTTTTACTTCTATTAATCAAACCAACTTTGTCTAATCGAAAATTCTGAGACATTTTTATATTTCTTCGTTTGCTTTTAGTGTTCTAAATATTTCATGAGTTAAAGTATCTCTTTCAACTTTAAACCATTGCCTACACCCAGAAATATGCTGCCATAATTCTAAATGCTTTCCTCTTGGGCTTTTTCTTAAATAAACAAAATTATCCCAATCCTGATCTGAAACTTCTTTATTTAACTCTGGTCTTTTAACTGTAGCATCACCACCATATGAAAATTCATTTTGTGATCTTAATCCGCAGTGTGGACATTTAATATGTAACATTTATGAAATCCAAGTTTTTGTACCAAGACCTTTTTCATCAAGTAAATGTCCAGTACTAAATCTATTTAAACTATATCCTGCATTTAATTCGTGAGGTTTATCTTGAGCTATTGTGTGAGCAAAAGTCCATCCTGATGCTGGAGTTGCTTTAAAACCGCCGTAACACCAACCACAATTTAAATATAATCCATCAATATGTGTTTTATCTATAATGGGAGAGCCATCCATAGACATATCCATTATTCCTCCCCATGTTCTAAGCATTTTTAGTTTGCTAAGAAATGGCAACATGGCAATTCCTTCTGTTAAAACATGTTGAAGAGTTGGCAAGTTTCCTCTTTGAGCATAACTATTGTACCCATCAAGATCTCCTCCCATAACCATTTCGCCTTTGTCCGATTGACTAACGTAAAAATGTCCTGCACCAAAAGTAACAACATGATCTAATATTGGTTTAATAGGTTCTGATACACACGCTTGTAATAAGTGAGTTTCTATAGGTAGTCTCATGTTTAACATTTCAGCAAGAATGTTTGTGCTTCCAGCAACACAAAGTCCTATTTTTTTTGCTTTAATATTTCCTTTTGATGTTTGAATTCCTTTTATTTTTCCATTATCAACATCAAAACCTGTTACTTCGCAGTGTTGAATTATATCTACGCCCATTGAATCTGCTTGTCGTGCATATCCCCATGCAACACCATCATGTCTAGCAGTGCCTGCACTTGGCTGCATCAAGCCTCCAAAAATTGGAAATCTGACATTTTCTGAAAAATCAGCCATTGGAATTAATTTTTTTACTTCTTCTCTTCCTAAAAGAACTGCATCAATTCCATTTAACCTCATGGAGTTTCCTCTTCTAGAAAATGTATTCATTTGAGCATCTGAATGTGCAAGATTAATTATTCCTCTTGGAGAAAACATTACGTTAAAATTTAATTCCTGACTCATGTTTCTCCATAAATCCATACCAAATTCACTAAATAGACCATTATCATCGTGCATGTAATTTGATCTAACAATTGTAGTATTTCTTCCAACGTTTCCTCCTCCTATCCATCCTTTTTCAACGATGGCAACATTTGTAATATTGTGTTCTTTAGCTAAATAATATGCAGTAGCTAAACCATGGCCTCCCCCTCCAATAATTACGACATCATATTCGGATTTAGGAGTTGGATTCTTCCACGCAACCTCCCACTCTTTATGCCCTTTGAGAGCATTTTTGATAAGACTGAAGACTGAATACTTTTGCATGATCAAATTTTATAGCAATTAATATAAATAGTTCTTTATTTTTTTTATATATATTTTTTAGAACTTTAAAAAATCCATAAAAGGAGATATTAATCCAGCTTCATACAAAAATGAATATATAAAAATAAAAAATATCAAAATGAGCAAAGTAAAATCTGATATCGAAATAGCTAGAGCGGCAAAAATGAAACCCATACAAGAAGTGCTTAATGGGTTAAATGTACCGGACGAAGCTGAAGTTTATAGCCCAATGGGAAGATATATTGCAAAAATTAAACCTGAGTACTTAGACACTCTAAAAAATAAAAAAGATGGAAAGTTAATTTTGGTTACCGCAATCACTCCTACTCCTGCCGGAGAAGGAAAAACAACAACATCAGTTGGTCTATGTGATGGTTTAAATAAAATTGGAAAAAAATCAATTGTTTGTCTCAGAGAGCCTAGTTTAGGACCTTCTTTTGGAATGAAAGGAGGAGCTGCTGGAGGTGGTTATGCACAAGTAGTTCCTATGGAACAAATAAATTTACATTTTACTGGAGATTTTCACGCAATTACTTCGGCTCATAATCTTCTTTCAGCTTTAATAGATAATCATATTTATTGGGGAAATAAATTAAACATAGATGTTAGAAGAATTGTTTGGAAAAGAGTAATGGATATGAATGATCGATCATTAAGAGCTATAAATGTAAACTTAGGTGGTGTAGCAAATGGATATCCTCGAGAAGATGGTTTTGATATTACTGTGGCTTCAGAAATAATGGCAATCTTTTGTTTGTCAAATGATTTGAAAGATTTAGAAAATAGAATTGGTAATATTACGATCGGCTATACTAGAGATAAAAAACCAGTCTATGCAAAAGATTTAAACGCACAAGGTCCAATGACTGTTCTATTAAAAGACGCAATTAGACCTAATGTAACTCAAACTTTAGAAAATAATCCAGCAATTATACATGGTGGACCATTTGCAAATATAGCTCATGGATGTAATTCTGTAATTGCTACTAAGACTGGACTCAAACTAACTGATTATGTTGTAACAGAAGCTGGTTTTGGTGCTGATTTAGGTGCTGAAAAATTTTTGGATATTAAATGCAGAAAATCAAAATTAAAACCAGACTGTGTTGTGATTGTTGCAACTATAAGAGCTTTAAAAATGCATGGTGGTGTAGAAAAAAAAGATCTAAAAAATGAAAATGCTGAAGCTTTAAAAAAAGGTTTAGTAAACCTAGAAAGGCATATTGGTAATGTTAAAAAATTTGGTTTACCTGTTGTAGTAGCAGTAAATCATTTTATTACAGATACTGATAAAGAAGTTAATGCTTTAATGGATTTTTGCAAAAATCTTGGTGTGAGATCTTCTTTATGTACTCATTGGTCTAATGGGGGAGAAGGAACAAAAGATTTAGCAAAAAGTGTTGTTGAAATATGTGATAAAAATAATAGTTCTTTTAAGTTTTTATATGAAGATAAAGTTCCATTGTTTAAAAAAATTGAAACAATAGCCAAAGAAATTTACCATGCCAGTGAAGTTGTTGCTGATACAAAAATAAGAGATCAATTAAAAGATATTGAATTAAAAGGTTATGGAAATCTCCCAATATGTATTGCTAAGACTCAATATAGTTTTTCAACAGACCCAAGTCTAAAAGGAGCTCCAACTGGTCATGTACTTCCAGTAAGAGAAGTAAGGTTGTCATCGGGAGCAGAATTTGTTGTTGTAATATGTGGTGCTATTATGACTATGCCAGGTCTGCCAAGAGTGCCTGCAGCCGACTCTATTAAATTAAACAATAAAGGTGAAATTGAAGGTTTATTTTAATTA
>CAZAGV010000016.1:0-19232 GCA_964484975.1 uncultured Candidatus Pelagibacter sp. | reverse complement strand
TTGTCGTAAGGGTTTATTTTAATTTCGGATGTTTGTTCTTTCTCGTTTTCAATTTTTACAGAAAATCCAAACCATGTTAGATAAATAAATAATAAGAAAAATATTAAAAAGCCAGCTAGTATAGTATATCCATCCATAAATTATTATCCTCCTGCAACAAAATAAAAAAGTCTAGTAAAGACAGTATATTCAAACTCTGCAACCATAAGAAATACAAAACATGCTATTGCTGTCATTGGCCACAATAAAACATTAACTAGTGCATAACGTTCCCAAAATAAATGCATAAAAAAAGCCATAATCAATCCTGCCTTTAAAAACATAAATAATAAAATTAAAGACCATCTAAGCAAACCTTGGAATTGATACCAATCCACCATATATGAAAAGAAACTTAAGACAAATAGCAAGCCCCATATCCAAAGATATATTCCTATCTTATGTGTTGTTGTTTGTTCTTGTTTTTTTGTTTCGCTCATAATTCAATTTACCATAAATAAAAGAATGCAAAAATAAATACCCATACCAAATCTACAAAGTGCCAGTACAATCCTAGAATTTCAATTTCAACATAATCCCCTTTCATTGTTGTAAACCAGCCTCTTTTTCCTTCATCATAATGACCTTTAAAAGTTTTATATGCATATATAAATAAGAAAATTACTCCTATTGAAACATGGGTGCCATGAAATCCAGTAATCATAAAAAAAAATGAGCCAAACTGTGGTGCTCCAAAAGGATTTTCCCAAGGTCTAACACCTTCATGAATTAATTTTGACCATTCGAAAGCTTGCATTCCAACAAAAGTAAGTCCGCCTAATGCCGTAGCTAATATTAGCCAGCCACACATTTTTCTATTTTTTTCATAACCATATTTCACTGCGAGAGCCATCGTTCCACTACTTGTAATTAAAACAAATGTCATAATAGCAATAAGTAGTAATGGAACATCAACGCCAAATACATGTAGTCCAAAAACTTCACTTGGATTTGGCCAATCAATCAAGGTTGATCCTCTACCCTTCATGTATGAAATTAAAAAACAACTAAATATAAATGTATCACTTAGCAAAAAGATCCACATCATTGCTTTACCCCAATGAACACCTTTAAACATAGTTTGGTCAGAACCTGTGTCCTGAGCCATTCCACTAAAGCCAGGTTTAAATTCGTATCCTTCTATTTTTGGATCAGACATATATTGTTTATGTTTTTTCTACTTCTGTGTTAGCCACTTCACTTGGCGGTGTTGTTTGTGTTATAAAATCTTCTTTTGCTCCAGGAACGCTATAATCGTAAGGCCATCTATGAACAATTGGAAGTCTGTCACCCCAGTTTCCATGTTCAGGTGGTACCGAAGGCGTAAGCCATTCCAGTGAATTAGCTTTCCAAGGATTATGTCCTGACGGTTTTCCCACCTTTAAAGTTTTTATAATATTATATATTAAAATTAATTGTGCAGCGCCAACTATGAAAGCTGCTATACTTATAAATTCATTCATTCCAACAGCTGAAGTTACGTAAGGACTGTCATACATTTCAAAATATCTTCTTGGGACCCCAATAAATCCTAAATAGTGCATTGGGAAATAAATTGAATAAGCTCCTAAAAAAGTAAGCCAGAAATGCCATTTGCCTAATTTTTCATCTAAAAATCTACCTGCCACTAAAGGAAACCAGTGATAAACAGCTCCCATAATTACCATAAGTGGTGCAATACCCATTACCATGTGGAAGTGAGCAATAACAAAGTAAGTGTCGGATAATGGAACATCTACAGTAACATTTCCTAAGAAAATTCCTGTAATACCTCCATTTACAAAAGTAACTATAAAACCAAGACACCATAGCATCACAACATTAATTCTAATATTTCCTCTCCAAAGAGTTAATATCCAGTTATAAACTTTCATTGCAGTTGGAACGGCTATTATAAGAGTAGTTGTTGCAAAGAAAAATCCAAACCACGGGTTCATTCCACTAACATACATGTGGTGTGCCCATACAAAAAAGCTTAGTGCGCCTATACCAACTATGGCCCAAACCATCATTCTATAACCAAATATATTTTTTCTAGCATGAACAGAAATTAAATCTGAAATTATTCCAAAAGCTGGTAATGCAACAATATAGACTTCTGGATGTCCAAAAAACCAAAATAAATGTTGAAAAAGAATAGGGCTTCCTCCACCATATTCTAAAACCTCTCCTGCTTTTAATATTGTTGGCATAAAAAAACTTGTTCCAAGTATTTTATCTAAACTCATCATTAATCCACCTACTAATAATGCTGGAAAAGCTAACATTGCTAGAATAGTTGCTGTAAAAATACCCCATACTGTTAAAGGCATTCTCATTAATGTCATTCCTCTAGTACGAGCTTGTAAAACAGTAATTAAATAGTTTAGTCCACCCATAGTGAATCCAGCTACAAATAAAACTAAAGATATACACATCAACAATATTCCCATTCCAGATCCTGGTGTTCCTTCTAAAATTGCCTGTGGTGGATAAAGTGTCCATCCAGCTCCTGTTGGTCCCCCAGGAACAAAAAAGCTTGCTAGCAAAACTCCAACTGCAATAAAAAACATCCAAAAACTTACCATGTTAAGATAAGGAAAAACCATATCTCTAGCTCCAACCATTAATGGAATTAAAAAATTACCAAAACCTCCAAGAAAGAGTGCAGTTAAAAAATAAACTACCATTATCATTCCATGCATAGTAACAAACTGGTAGTAATGCTCAGCAGTCATAAAACCTGCTAATTCTGGAAAACCTAATTGTAAACGCATTAACCAAGAAAGAATAAGACCAACTATTCCTGTAAACGTCGCTAAAAGAAAATACTGCACTCCAATAACTTTAGCATCCTGACAAAAAACCCATTTAGAAATAAAACTATGCCCGTGGTATAAATCCTGTTCTGATACTTCAGCAGGTCTTACATAATCCATATCTGGCGCTGTCCCTGACCCTCCTCCAGAAATTGTTTCTGAAGATTGTGCCTGTATTGTTTTGTTATCGTTAAATTCTTCTGACATTTTTTTCCTATATTATGTATTTTTTTATCATCTAATTTATTTTTTTGCTAATTTTGTTTCACCATCTTCTAAAATTTTTTGTTTTGCTATTAAATCAGAAAATGTTTCCTGATCTTGAAGCCAATTATTATAATCTTGATTATCTTGCACTATAACTCCACCTCTCATAGCATAATGTCCAACCCCACAATATTCAGCACACAAAACTTCGTACTTTCCTGTTTTATTAGGCTCAAACCAATAGTAAGTTACAAGCCCTGGAACTGCATCCATTTTTGCTCTGAATTGAGGAACATACCAATTATGAAGAACATCAACCGATCTTAATAAGATTTTAACAGGTCTGTTATTTTCCAAATTTATCACATCACCTTGTATCAATACATCATCTTTTCCATAAGGATCGTCTAAATTAATTCCAAAAGGATTATCGTCATTTATATTTGTTACATGGGTAGTTCCTAATTTTCCATCTTCACCAGGTAGTCTATATTGCCATCCCCACTGCCAAGCCATTACATCAATCTCAATTGCATTTTTTGGAACAGTAACATACTGATTCCAAATCATAAGACCTGGTGCCAACAATGCCACTACACCCAATGTTGTTACGATTGTAAGTATTTTTTCTAATTTTTTATCTTCAGGTTTATACTCGGCTCTACGATCTTTTTTATAAGAAAATTTAAACACGCAGTAAATCATGAAAAGACATACTGCTATAAAAACTATTCCACCAACCCAAAAAGTTAGTGTAATAGTATCATCAATGCCTCCCCAGTTTGATGCAATGTCCGTCCAATACCAAGGTGTAAAAACATGGAACAGCAACGATCCAAGGATAACTAAAAAAAATATAATACCTACGTGCATAACTGCCTATATAGAATAAATATCACATAAAAACCTATGACAAAATGTCTTAAGAATCTGTCAAAATATCAAATATAACGTTGATTATATGCTAGGAAAAATTGAAATATTGGCAGTTATTCTAATACTGGTTTTATTATTTTACTTTATCATTTCTTTTGGAGCTGGAGCATTCTCAAAAAAAGAAACTAACCTGAAAACAAAAAAATATTTGAAGTCAGTAAATATATTGCTCTCAATAATTGCAGTTGTGGGCGTTATACTAATTCTGTTTTTATAATATAATTTTAAGAAATTAATCCTTTGCACCACGCTATGACTGAATCGTTATAAATAAACATAATTCCAAAAAATACTAACCAAACTATAAAAAGAAATAACCAATAAAGAGATAGAGCCTGAAGATTATTTGACTCTTTAACATACTCTTTCTCTTTTAATTTAAATATTCTTGAGCTTATTTTTCCCCAAAAAAATAACCCCCCCAATAAGTGCAGCCCGTGCAATGCAGTAAAAATATAATATGAAGAAAAGTATGTATTTGTAGAAACAAAATGACCTTCCGTCATTAGTTGATACCACAATATAACCTGCAAGATCAAAAACAAGTAACTTAGTGCACCAACAGAAATAATGTTATTTTTTAATTTATTAGTAATATTGTTTTTTAAATCTTTGCTTATCTTGCTAAAAAAATAAGTAACAAAAATTAAAACTAATGTGTTAATCCAAAGTAATTTGTTCTTCAAAATTAGTGTTGTGTCTTGTTCTGGAGGTATCGAATAAAGATAAGCGGTAAATATTAAACTAAATATAGCAGTACTTACACCAAAAATAATTATTACCGCTGACATTTGATTTGAAAGACCAAAAGTTTTGCCTGTATGTTTATTGTCAATCAAGGCCTGGCTTTCTTCCCAAGGCTTTTCTAGTAGTGTGGCAAATAGTTTCTTTATAAGAGATGACATGTTATTTATTTATATAATTAGTAAATGTTATTTTACAACAATGAAATTAAAAACTTCAATAACAATAATTGCTGGCTGTCTGGTAATTTTTCTATTTATTTTGCTCCCAATATTCTTATCTATTGAAAAAAAAGAAGATGAGTATGTTTCAAAATTCCAAGGATCTTCTTTTTCGTTAAAAGATGTAAATAATGATATTATAACCGAGTCTTCTTTTAATGGACCTTTGACTGCAATATTTTTTGGTTTTACAAATTGTCCTGATGTCTGTCCAATGACATTGAATAATTTAGATTTGGTAATAAAAAATTTAACACAAGAAAAGAAAGAAAAATTCAAAGTATTTTTTGTTAGCATAGACCCAGAAAGAGACAGCACTGAAGTTATAAAAGATTATCTTAATTCATTTGAAAATAAAATTTATGGAATCACTGGGGATCCAAAAAAAGTATTTCTTATGTCAAAATCTTGGGGAATACTTTCTGAAAAAATTTTTACAGAAGATGGAAACTATTTAATCAACCATAGTTCCTCTATTATTTTGTTAAATAATGGAAAATATTTAGACAGGATTAGTCATCATGCAGACTATGAAGATATTTTTAAAACCATAAATAAGCACTTAAGATAATAAATTAAAACTTATTATTGATATCATTGAAATTGCTGCTGTTTCAGACCTTAAAATATTCTGATTAATTTTAAGAGGAATTAATTTTTTTAGATTTAAGATATTTTCTCTTTCTTTAACTGTAAAATCACCTTCAGGTCCAATTAATATGCAAAGTGGCTCTGAGCTTTTAAAATTAATTTTACTATTATCAGTATTTAAATCTCCAAATATAATATTAGTGTTTTGATTTATCTTTAAAAATTCATTTAATTTTAGAATTTTTTCTAACTTAGGAACTTTTAATCTATTGCTCTGTTCAGATGCTTCTATAATAATTTTATTTAATCTTTTATCGTTTAATTTTCTTACAATTGTTCTCTCTGATAAAATAGGAATAAACTTTGTGACTCCAAGCTCGGTTGCTTTTTGTATCATTAAATTTAAATAATTTAACTTTATAGGTGAAAAAGCTAACCAAATTTCTTTTTCATTGTTTGCGGATCTTAATTTTTTTATTACTAAAAATTCTACAATTCCTTTGTTTATCTCTTTTATTTCTGACTCCCACTCTCCACTTTGATTAAATAAAGAAAAACTTTGCCCTATATTTAACCTCATTACTTTTAATAAATAATGTGATTGAGATTTATCTAGCTTTGAAATTAAATTAAGTGATAAACTTTCTTTAAAAAATAATCTAATATTGCTCATTTGGACAAGTTAATTTATGAAAAATATTAAAGCAATAATATTTGATGCTTATGGCACATTATTTGATGTCAATTCAGCTGCTGAAAAATGCAAAGATAAAATTGGAGATAAGTGGGAAAGTTTTGCAAATTACTGGAGAACTACTCAACTAGAGTATACTTGGCTTAGAAGCTTAATGAATAGACATAAGGATTTTTGGCAAGTAACAAAAGATAGTTTAGATAAATCCATGCAAGCATTTAAAATAGATTCTTCAATGAGAAATGAATTATTAGATCTTTACAAAGTTTTATCAACTTTTCCAGAAGTGAAAGAAGTTTTAAATAAACTTAAAAAAAAAAATTATAAACTTGCTATCCTTTCAAATGGCACACCTTCCCTTCTCAAAGAATTAGTTAAAAGTAATAATTTAGACAATGTCTTTGATGATATTTTTTCAATTGAAGAGGTTAAAACTTATAAGCCAGATCCAAAAGTCTACAATATTCCAATAGAAAAATATCAAATTCAAAAAAATGAAGTTGCTTATTTAAGTGCAAACACTTGGGATGTATCTGCTGGTGGTAACTATGGATTTAATCCTGTTTGGGTAAATAGAAGTAATAGTATTTTTGATAATTTAGATTATGTCCCAAAATATCAAGTTAAACATCTTGGTGGACTGCTTGATATAATTTAATAAATTCTTACATCAAACATGATGAAAAATATTGAGATAAATAAAATTATTAATCCTATTCCAGCATCTGACGGTGCAGGTGTTAAGTTAAAAAGAAGCATTGGTGTTGACCCAGATTACTTTGATCCCTTTTTAATGTTAGATGAATTTGGTTCTGAAAATAAAGATGACTATATTGGAGGCTTTCCTCCTCACCCACACAGAGGAATTGAAACGGTAACATATATGCTTCAAGGAGAATTTGAGCATGAAGATAGCACGGGCGCCAAAGGAAGAATGAAATCTGGGGATGTGCAATGGATGAAAACAGGCAGTGGAATAATTCATTCTGAAATGCCTGCTATGTCCGAAGGTAAGCTCCATGGATTTCAGTTATGGGTAAATATGCCTGCAAAATTAAAAATGAGCAAGCCTGATTATATTTATTTAAATTCTGATAAAATGCAGATTCATATTGATAGTGATAAACAAGTAAAAGTTATTGCTGGAAAATTTAAAAGTGCTGAGGGACCTGTAAAGGGTCATAATGTAGAACCAATTTATTTTGATATAGAGCTTAAAAAAAATAAAAATTTTAACTTTGAATTACCTTTAAATCACAATTCTTTCATTTATTTAATTAATGGCGAAATTAAAATAGGTAAAAAAACTCATAACAAAATTAAAGATTCAACTTTAATTTTGTTAACAAAAGGTGAGAAACTTCAGGTATCTGCTTTAACAAAAGCTAAATTTTTATTAATATCTGGCAAACCAATTGGTGAACAAATTGCAAAAGGTGGGCCATTTGTTATGAATACTAAAGCAGAAGTGTTGCAAGCTGTTCAAGATTATCATAATGGTACTTTTGTAAAATGAAAGCTGTAAAAATTAAAAAAAATGGTGGTCCTGAAGTATTAGATTTAGAAGAAATAACTTTAAGAAAACCTGTAAAGGACGAAGTCTTAATAGAACATGCTGCTATAGGTTTAAATTATATAGACACATATCATAGATCTGGACTTTATCCTTTGATGTTGCCTAGTGGCCTTGGAATGGAAGCTTCTGGTATTATTAAAGAAGTTGGACCAGATGTTTCAAATTTTTCTGTTGGAGATAGAGTTGCTTATGCTGCTATACCTTTGGGGTCATATTCATCACATAGAATCTACAAAACAACAAATTTAGTTAAAGTACCAAAAGAAATAGATTTAAACATAGCTGCAGCAATAATGACCAAAGGATTAACAACATATTATTTATTGCATAAAACTTATCCTGTTTCAGGTGATGAAAATATTTTATTTCACGCAGCTGCTGGAGGAGTGGGTCAAATATTTTGTCAGTGGGCTAAAAGCTTAGGATGCAAAGTTATTGGAACAGTTGGAAACGAAGAAAAAGTGGAAATAGCAAAAAAAAATGGGTGTGATGAAATAATTAATTATAATAAAGAAGACTTTGCAAAAAAAGTTATGGAAATAACTGATGGCAAAGGTGTACCTGTAGTTTATGATGGAGTTGGAAAATCAACATTTGAAAAATCTCTTGAATGTTTAAGCGTTAGAGGAATGATGGTTTCTTTTGGAAATGCCTCGGGAGCATTAGACCCAATTAATGTTTCAAAAATGTTACAACCAAAAGGATTATATTTCATTAGGCCTTCAATGGGCCAATATTTAAGCACTAACCAAGAGTTAAGTGAGGCTGCTAAAGTACTATTTGAAAAAATAAGCTCTGGAAAAGTTAAAATAGAAATATTTAAAAAATATAAATTAGATGATATTAAGCAAGCTCACATTGATTTAGAAAATAGAAAAATTACTGGACCTGCTGTAATTACTCCTTAGTCTAGATCAATTTTCATATCTGATAAATGCAATTTCAAAGTTTCAGTTGATAAATGTATATCTCTTATAAAAAATAATACAGAAATTATCATAGCCAAACAGCATGATCCAAAAATAACTCTTGCCACAAAAATCATATCTAAATAAAGAGCAAAAACTGTTAACATATTAAATAAAAACCCAAAGCTTGCACACCCAAGGGTATATTTTAACCATTTAACTCTTCCGTTTAAATTTTTTAACTGTTTTTCCCATTCTGGAGGAATATGTTTTTCCCAAACATACTCATCATGTATTTTTCTTATCAAATTACTTAGTGTGTGAAAGCGATTACCATAAACACTCATAAGCAAGGGTATTGCTGGAAACATAAGCGCTGTTACTGTGTAATCTATATTCATACGAATCAATTTGATTATGAATCTAGGCTTTGTTATTTACAAGAAAATTAAATGGAAAATCTTAAATTATTTATTCAACTCACAAGATTAGATAAGCCGATTGGCTATATGTTATTATTTTGGCCATGTTTATGGGGTCTTACAATTGCATATAATTTTGAAAACAATTTAAATACATATTTTTTTTATTTAGTCTTATTTTTTCTAGGTTCGCTTTTTATGAGGTCTGCGGGATGCATTGTAAATGATATAGTTGATAGAAACTTTGATAAAAAAGTTGAAAGAACAAAAAATAGACCAATAGCCTCAGGAAAAATTTCTATTTTTTTGGCTTCTTTTTACGCATTATTTTTATGTCTTTTAGCTTTTATAGTTCTAATCAATTTTAATTTTTTAACTATAGTCTTAGCAATCTCATCAATGCCGCTTGTCTTTTCTTATCCTTTAATGAAAAGATTTACATATTGGCCTCAATTATTTTTAGGAATAACATTTAACTATGGATTGTTGTTAGCATGGATATCAATTCATGAAAGTATTAGTTTGCCACCAATTTTGTTATATCTGGGAGCCATATTTTGGACACTCGGATATGACACGATTTATGGATACCAAGATATCAAAGATGATGAAATAATTGGGGTTAAATCAACTTCTATAAAGTTTAAAGATAATCCAAAGAAAATTTTATACTTATTTTATCTAATAACTTTTTTATCTTTAGTAAGTTTAGGATATTTAATGAAATTTAGTTATATTTATTTTATATTTTTAATAGTACCACTTTTACACTTCTTTGTTTACCAAGTAGGTAGACTGGACATTAAAAGTTCAAGCAACTGTTTAAAATTATTTAAATCAAATAATTTTTTGGGTTTGATAATTTTTTTAAATTTACTAACTGGTAAAATTTTATAGTTTATGAATAATAAAGAGATTTTAAAGAAACTTTATAATAATTATACAAAAAGTTTTTTACCAAAAATATTATTTTCTGTTTTTTTTTCATTATTGGTAGCCGGAAGCACTTCTGCAATAGCTTGGTTGCTTGACCCTGCTATAAAAAAAATTTTTATTGAAAAAGATCAAACATTAATACTGCTTATACCAGCTGCTATAGTTCTTGCATTTACAACTAAAGGTATCTCACTTTATATTGCTAAAACAACTTTAATTAAAGTTGGACAAGAAATAACTAAAATTCTTCAGTTACAACTAATGAAATCAATTATAAAAGCTGACGCTGAAATAGTTGATAAAAAACATTCGGGGAAATTTATTTCTCATTTAAACTTTGATATCTCCCAGATGACAAATTTAGTTAGCATCGTAATACTAAATATAGCAAAAGACTCATTAACTCTATTAGGTTTAATTGGAGTTATGTTTTATCAAAATTGGAGGTTAGCTTTATTTGCATTAATAATGATTCCCCTTGCTTCTTTTGCTGCAAAATCACTAGGTAAAAGAATTGGAAAAGTAACAACTCAAGCTCAAGAAAGTTCGGGCATTCTTACTACATATATGTTGGAAGTATTTAAGAATCATAAAATAATAAAAATTTTTCAAAAAGAAAATTACGAATTTTTAAGAGCTGAAAAATTTATAAATAATTTAAAAGATAGATTAGTAAAAACTGCAATGGTTTTAGTAAGGGCTTCTCCAATAATGGAAACATTAACTGGAATCATGATTGCTGGTTTAATTTACTATTCTGGAAATTTAATAATAAAACAAGAATTAGATATAAATAATTTCTTTTCCTTTTTGGCAGCAATGATGTTGGCTTATCAACCGGTTAGATCATTAGCGACCATCAATATGTCAATTAATCAGGGTTTATCAGCTGCAAAAAGAATTTTACCTCTCATTGAGCAAGAAAATAATATTAAAGAAAAACCTAATGCTCTATCATTAAAAACAACAAAGGGTGAAATAAATTTTAGAAATATAAGTTTTAGATATAATGCTGAAGAGAGGGAAGTTTTAAAATCAATAAATTTAAATATTGATGGCGGCGAAATGACTTCCTTAGTTGGCCATAGTGGAGCTGGAAAAACAACAATACTAAATTTAATACCAAGATTTTATGATAGAACTTCGGGCGATATACTAATTGATGACCAATCAATTTATGATGTTTCAATATCTTCTTTAAGAAACAATATTTCACTTGTTAATCAAGATACAACATTATTTGATGATACAATAAAAAATAATATAGCTTACGCAAAATTAGATGCTACTGACGATGAAATTTTTGAAGCTGCAAAGCTTTCACATTGTATTGATTTTATTGATAAATTGCCAAATAAATTTGATACAGTTATAGGAGAAAATGGAACTAGGCTCTCAGGAGGAGAAAAACAAAGACTGTCTATAGCTAGAGCAATGTTAAAGAAAAGTAAAATTATTTTGCTAGACGAGGCTACCTCATCTTTAGATGCTGAAACAGAAAGTAAAATCCAGAAAGCAATTAAATTGCTTACAAAAGATAGAACAACATTAGTAATAGCTCATAGACTTTCTACAGTAATGAATTCTAAAACAATTTGTGTGGTTGATGACGGAAAAATTGTTGCAAAAGGAAATCACGAAGAATTATTACAAAAGTCAGATACGTATAAAAACTTCTATGAGAAACAATTAAGAAAAGATTAATGTTATTTTTATATAGACTGGCAATAAATTTTATTTTTTTAATTTCTCCAATAATAATAATTTATAGAATATTTAAAAAGAAAGAAGATCCAAAAAGATTTTTAGAAAAAATTGGTAAATTTAATAAAAAAAATACTAATAATAATTTAATATGGTTTCATGGATCAAGTGTCGGTGAAATTCTAAGTGTTGTACCATTAATTAAAAAACTTGAAAAAAGAAAAAATATAAAAAAAATATTAATTACTTCAAATACTTTAAGTTCAGCAAAAATTATAAAAAAAATAAAATTGAAAAAAACCTTTCATCAATTTTTTCCACTAGATACAGAATTTCTTGTAGAAAAATTTTTAAATCATTGGAAGCCAAAAGCAGTTTTTTTTATCGATTCTGAAATTTGGCCAAACATGATAATAAAAATAAAAGAAAAAGATATTCCTTTAATTTTATTAAATGCAAGAATCACCAAAAAATCCTTTCAGAGATGGAGTAACATTATTTCTTTTTCTAAAAAAATATTTAATGAGTTTGATTTGTGTCTAGGCCAAAGTAACAAAACTTGCAATTATTTAAAAATTCTGGGAGCAAAAAATATTAAAAAAATTGGTAATTTAAAATTTTCTAAGAGTAACTCTGAATTAAAAAATAAATCAAACTTAAAAATAAAAAAAATTTTTAAAAAAAAGAAAATTATTTTTTCAGCAATAAGTACACATAAAGGAGAAGAATTATTTTGTGGAAAAGTTCATGCTAATTTAAAGAAAAAATATAAAAATATAATTTCTATAATAATTCCAAGGCATATTCATAGGGCTCATGAAATTAAGCAAGAATTAAATTCAAAAGGCTTAAAGGTACATTTTCATACCTCAAAAAAACAAATTAATAACGACACTGATATTTACCTTGTGGATACTTTTGGAGAAACAAAATCTTTTTTAAAATTGTCTAAAATTGCATTTATGGGAAAGTCTATGTGTGCTTATGGAGGGCAAAATCCAATAGAAGCTGCTAGATTAGGTAATAGAATTATTCATGGTCCTAATATAGAAAATTTTATAGAAATTTATGATTTTCTTGGAAAACAAGGAATTTCAACAAAAATCAAGTCATGCAAAAGTTTAGAAAATTTAGTTATTAAATTTGATAGCAAAAAAAATTATTCTCAACAAATTACAAAAAAATTGGCCTATATAGGTAACCAAATTTTATTAAATAATGAAAAAGAAATTAATAAATATTGTTGATTTATGAATTTCAAAAAACCAGAATTTTGGGATCATTCAGGATTATCTTTTTGGTCAATAATATTATACCCATTTTCTCTTTTATTTTTATTTGCTTCTTTAGTAATTAGACTTTTAAAAATTCAAAAGAAATTCCCCATACCAATTATTTGTGTGGGAAATATTTATGTAGGCGGAACGGGAAAAACTCCGCTAGCAAAAGAAATTTTTCAGATTACTAAATCTTTGGGTAAGAATCCCGCATTTATTAAAAAATATTACAGTTATCTTGATGATGAAATAAATATGCTACAAAAAACTGGAAAAACATTTTTTTTAAATAAAAGAAAAGATTCAATAGAATCTCTTATAAAAAATGGTCATAATTTAGCAATTCTTGATGATGGATTTCAAGATTTATCAATTTATAAAAATTTTAATATTGTTTGTTTTAATCAAAAACAATGGATAGGAAATAACTTTGTAATACCCGCTGGGCCTTTAAGAGAAAAACTCACAGCGCTGAAGAGAGCGGACTGTGTTTTAATTAATGGAAATAAAGATACCAAAATTGAAAATCAAATATATAAAGTAAATAAAAGTGCAAAAATTTTCTACTCAAAATATAAAGCTTTAGATGTTGATAGATTTAAAGAAAAAAAGATATGTGCATTTGCAGGAATTGGAAATCCATCAAATTTTTTTGAATTGCTAAAAGAAAATAATTTAAATTTGATTAATACATTTTCTTATTCAGATCATCATAATTATTCTTATGCAGAAATTGAAAAAATAGTTAAAAAATTCAATGATTGTATTTTGCTTACTACAGAAAAAGATTATTGTAGAATTCCGCTAGACTCAGTTCTAAAAGGTTTTAAAATTGAATATTTAAAAATTAGATTAGAAATAGAAAATAAAGATAATTTTATTAAATTAATAAAAGATAAAATATGAAAATTATAAAATATTTTTTTGAATTTATTTTTATTTATACTTTATTGATTATTTTTAAAATAATCGGATATAAAAATGCTTCAAACTTAGGAGCAATTATTGGAAAAAAAATTGGTCCTTTATTTCGATCAAATACTAAAATTCAAAGTAATTTAGAAAATTCTAATATTGGAAGTTCTCAAGAAGATAGAAAACATATAATTAAAAATATGTGGGGCAATTATGGAAGAATATTATCTGAATATGTTTATTTAAAACAATTTAGAAAAAATAATTTAAATCAATTTATTGAAATTGAGGGCTTGAATTATTTAAATGAAATTAAGAATAATAATAAACAAGTAGTATTTATATCTGGACACTTTAATAACTTCGAACTAATGGCAATGGAAATAGAAAAATCAGGGATAAATTTATGTGCAATTTATAGACCTCTTAATAATCCATTTTTAAATATTATTATGGAAAACATTAGAAAAAACTATATATGCAAAAATCAAATAAAAAAGGGCAAGAGCGGAACTAGAGATTTGCTAAATTTATTAAAAAAAAATTTTTCTGCAGCATTAATGATTGATCAAAGAGTAAGCGAAGGTGAAGATATAGATTTATTTAATCGTTCTGCAAAAACTACAACGATACCAGCACAATTAGTAAAGAAATATGGCTGTACTATTGTTCCAGTTTATATCGAAAGAATTAAAAATTACCATTTTAAATTATATTTTAATAAACCAGTAAGATTTGATGACAATTTATCTCATCAACAAATAACATTGGAGCTTAATAAAATATTAGAAAAAATGATTTTGAAAAATCCTGATCAATGGATTTGGTCACATGACCGCTGGAAATAGCTCAATTTTTTTTAGTTAATTGGTCTCTTTTTTTCGAAGCCTCAACATGAGAAAAGTAAGCTTCTTGAAGTTCAACATTCCAATAATTTAATTTATCTAGAAATATTTTCTTTCCAGAAATTGCACAAATAACATGATCACCTTCTTCGAGAATCTCAAAATTATTAGGTAAATATTTTATTCTAGCTAATTTATTTTTCATTATGTAGAAATGTATTTATATATGATTATTTGTATCATAGGAAGTGGGGGTAGAGAACATTCCTTATGTAAAACAATCTCTATGTCTTCAAAAGTAAGCAAAATATATTGCGTGCCTGGTAACGCTGGAACTCAAAAATTAGCTGAAAATATAGATTTAGATATTGATAATTTTGAAAAAGTTTTGAAATTTTTAAAAGACTCAAAAGTTGATCTGGTTATAGTTGGTCCAGAAAAACCATTGGTAAATGGTATTGTAGATTACTTGGAAACTAATAACATTAAAGTTTTTGGTCCTAGAAAAATAGCTGCTCAATTAGAGGGTTCAAAAACTTTTACAAAAAATATTTGTAAAAAATATAATATTCCAACAGCAAAGTTTGGAATTTTTGAAAAAAAAGAAAATACAATAAATTTTTTAAAAAGTTCAAAATTTCCAATCGTTATTAAAGCGGATGGATTAGCTGCTGGAAAAGGAGTTTATATATCAAAAAACATATCTGAAGCAGAAGAAGCGGTTAATGAAATTTTTGATGGAAAATTTGGAGTAGCAAATAAAATACTAGTTGAAGAATTTTTAAATGGTGAAGAAATGAGTTTTTTTATTGTTTGTGATGGAAAAAATTTTAAAATCTTTAAAACTGCTCAAGATCATAAAAGAGTTAATGAGGGAGATGAAGGAAAAAATACAGGAGGAATGGGCGCATATAGTCCATCAGGTTTAATAAACGAAGTCTTAGAAAGTAAAATAATTAATAAAATAATTTCTCCAACTTTAAAAGCAATACAAGAAATGGGAGAGAAATATAAAGGATTTCTTTATGCTGGGCTAATGATATTGGATAATGAACCTTTCTTGATTGAATACAATGTAAGAATGGGAGACCCTGAGTGTCAAACAATTTTACCTCTTTTAAAGACTGACTTAATTGATATTTTTAATGCATGCTGCAATGAAGAATTAGAAAATTTAAATATAGAATGGAAAGAAGAAAAAAGTTTATGCATTGTATTATGTTCTAAAGGATATCCAGATAAATTTATAAATAATATTAAGATAAATAATTTAAACAATTTAAAATTAAATAATAACGATTTTATTTTTCATGCAGGGACAAAAGGGGAAGGAAATGAAATATTTTCAAATGGAGGAAGAGTTTTAAACTTCGTTTCTCTCTCTAGCTCATTTAAAAATTCAAGAGAAAGAGCTATAAAGCTTATAGAACAATTAAATTGGGAGAATGGTTTTTTTAGAAAAGATATTGGTTTTAAAATAATAGATAAATGAGAATAATTGGAGGAACTTTTAAAGGTGTTAAAATTTTTGAAGCTTTTGACAAAAATACTAGACCACTAAAAGATTTGGTTAAAGAATCTATTTTAAATATCCTTGAGCATTCTAAAGATTCTAAAATAAATTTGAAAAATTCATTAGTCCTTGATTTGTTTGCAGGAACTGGGTCTTTTGGTCTAGAGTGTATCTCAAGGGGCGCCACAAAAGTTTATTTTATTGAAAACTATGATCAATCATTAGAAATTTTGCATAAAAATATAAAAAAATTAAAATGTGAAAAAAAAACAAGAGTATTTAATGAAGATGCCTTTAATTTTTTCAAGAATGAAGAATTAAAAAATGAAAAATTAGATTTAATCTTTTTAGATCCTCCTTACAAAGAAGAAAATATAAAAATAATTTTAGAAAATATAGCTAAATTAAAATTATTAAAAGAATCTGGATTAGTTGTATTGCATCGTCACAAAAAAACAAATGACGATATTGGTAATAAATTTATCATTAAAAGATCCACTAAGTATGGAATTTCAAAAATAATATTTGCAAAAATTAATTAAATAATATTTTCTTAGTTTCTTTTTTAATAAGTTCAACAGATGGTTGGTCAAATGGATTAACCTTTAATGCTCTTCCTAGCAAAATTGTTTCAAGTATAAAAAAACAAAATAGTTCTCCTAACACTTCTTCATTTCTTCTTTTTACTTCAAAAGATCTAAAGGGTAATTTTTTTTTATAGAAAACTTTTTCAGTTGCATTTTTTTGTGCATAAATAATTTTAGAAAAGGATTTGTTTCTAAGATAACTATGAGTCTTTTGTAAAAATTTATTATTTATCTTATCCGATTTTGTATCTTTAGTAGAAAAAAAAGTGAAAAAATTATTTTTTGGTCCATCTAAATATAATTGCAATAAACTATGATTGTCACTTGGCATAGTAGATACAACAGGGAGAATCCCTTTAGATTTTTTTCCTAAGCTTTCAGCAACGAGTTGTTGGTACCACTTAAACAAATTTTCTGACCTATTATCATAATTCAAAATTATTGAATTAAATTTTCTTTCCTTAACAAATTTTAAAATTGCACTAACATTTTTTATTAATTCATTTAAATAATTTTTATTATTTATTAAATAATTTAATCTTTTAAATTTTTTTTCATTGAGACCCATAATTTCTGCTGGCAACATTCCAACCTCTGATAAAACAGAATATCGACCTCCAATATAGTTTTTATGCTCAACAATTTCTGCTTTTAAATCAATGGCAAGATTCCTCAAATAATTTTTTTTATTTTCAGTAATAAAAATATTCTTGTTGCCATTTACTAATAAATTTGAATTTACAATTGTCTCAAGAGTATTTCCTGATTTAGATATAATAATATTAGTTGCTTTTATTTTTTTTTCATAATTATTTAACTTCGAATTCAAATTGTTAATAAATATAAATTTTTTTTTTATTTTATGATTTAAAAATTGATATATTGCTTCAGCACCTAATGTTGATCCCCCCATTCCAATTAATCTAAAATTATTGTTTTTATTAATTTTTCTAATTTGTTTTTTGGTATAGCTATATTTGTAGCTCAGGTTTAAAGATTCAAAAAGTTTAATTTTTTTAAACCACTTTTCATTTTTAAAATTTTTTAAATTTTTAATTTTTGAAATATTAAAATTTTTAAATTTAATATTAGAAGTTAACATACTTAATCACTTATTTTTTCTAATATTGACTTTTCTATACAATCTTCTTTTGCAACATCACATTCAAAATTTGTGTCTTGATTTTCATCAACTTTTAAAACTTGTTTAATTTGAATATCTTCTTGACTCTCTGTTTGATCTTCTTGATCTAGTGGTACTGGTAACTCATCAATGTCTGGTGGAACAGTTAAAGGATTCTTTTTTTCCACTAAAAATTCATCACTGTTCTCAGATCTTTTTTTTCCTTGCAGAGCATCTTTTGCGCCTGAACAAGAAAATAAAAAAAGCATCAAAAACAAAAATATAATTATTTTTTTAAATTTCATTTTTCTTTTTATAGTTCAATAATTCAGCAAAAATAAGACAAATAATTCCTAAAGATATAAATATATCGGCAACATTAAAAATGAACCAATGATAGCCTTTATAGCTAATGTCTATAAAATCTGGTACCGCGGAATAATAAATGCGATCAAATAGATTCCCCAGCGATCCTCCCAATATAATTAAATAAAAATATGCACTTTTATCTTTTGATTTAAAAATTAAATATACAATTAAAAAATTAATAAAAATTATTAAGATAGTCATTAGATTATACATTTTTGATTGATCAAAAGAGAATAGTCCAAAACCTATGCCACTATTCCAAACTAAAATTAAATTAATGTAAGAGTTTATATTTATATCTACATTGCCTAAATCTTCTAGAATAGACAGTATATATATTTTCGAAATCCTATCTGCTAAAAAAATAAATAAAATAATTCCAATATATATAATAGTTTTTTTTAAAAATAATTTATTCATTAATTATTTTTATTATAAATCTCCGTGTCTTTCACATTTATCTTTGTTTATTTTCCAACAAATGCTACATTTTTTTCCTTCTGCTTTATTTGTCTCAACAAAAATTTCTTCTGGATCATCTTTGTTAATTTTATCTATCTTTGTGCCAGATGTAATACATAGTTCAGAAAAATCTGTTCCCTTAGATAGCTTAAGCAATTTATCATTTAAAAATATTTTTAAATTTGCTTCTAAACTTGAACCAATTTCCTTAGATGCTCTTTTTAACTCTATACTGCTGTTACATTTTTCTCTTATTTTTATAAGCTCAATCCATTTATTATTTAAATCTTGGTTATTCCAGTTTGATGGGACAACTGGAAATTTTTCTAGATGAATGCTTTCTTTTTCTTCAATTTTTAAAAGTG
>CAZAGV010000015.1:0-19470 GCA_964484975.1 uncultured Candidatus Pelagibacter sp. | reverse complement strand
TTTTCTGAACTCATTTGATAAACTTCAAAGATCTTTTTAAATCATTAATTAAATCCTTAGGATCTTCAAGACCTATATGAAGTCTTACTATATGTTCATCGTTTTTTAAATTTAAATATTTTCTATTTCCTTGCTCTCTTTTATCTTGATATAAAGCAAGACTTTCAAACCCTCCCCAACTATATCCATGACCAAAAAGGGAAAGTGAATTTACAAATTTTATTACTGATTTTTTGTTTTTAGATTTTATTTTAATTCCCATCAGTCCAGAAGACCCTGAATAATACTTTTTCCATAATTTATATCTTTTAGAGTTTTTTTTTGATGGATATAATATTTCAGAAATTTTTTTATTTTTTGATAAAAAAGATGCAATTTTTATTGCATTTTCTTGATGTTTATCTAGTCTTATGTCTAAGGTTCTTAACCCTCTTAATATTAAATAAGCATCATCTGGTGACAACCTCAATCCTGTAGCTTTATCAGCTTTACTAACACATTTAAAAACTTTTTTATTTACTGCCAAACTTCCACCCATTACATCTGAATGTCCCGAATAATATTTAGTTGCAGCAACTATTGACATATCAAAACCAAGTTTTATGGGTTTAATAAAATATGGAGTCCCCCAAGTATTGTCCATAATGGTAAAAATTTTTTTTTGTTTTGCTATATTTAATATTTTTAATAAATCCAGAAATTCAAAAGTATTACTTCCAGGATTTTCAACAAAAATTAATTTAGTCTTATTTGTAATTTTTTTTATTAAATCTTTAATATTGTGAGGATCATAAAAAATTGATTTAATATTATATTCTTTTAAATATCCTTCAGCTAAATTTCTTGTTGGGGTATAAACTGGATCTGATACAAGAATTTCATCACCAGGCCTAACAACACTAAAAATTGCAAGAAAAACTGCTCCAAAACCTGTTGGAGTTAAAAAAACGTGATAACTCTCTTCTAATGTTTTTAAAATTTTCTGCAGTTCGTAAGTTGTTGAAGTTCCTTCTCTACCATAACTAAAACTTCCACCCGTTGGGTTTCTCGCATTTTTATTTTGTTCTTTTCTTATATCATGTGTAGTTTTAAATATAAGCGTTGAAGCCCTAACTAATGCGGGATTTACCGATCTATTAAAATAATCTTTTCCAAAATGTTTGATTTGAGTTTTTAAATTATAAGTTTTTTTCATAAAAAAATTGCTATGTAGATATGACAATGCTATATCCCTCAAATATGTCAATAAAATTATAAAATTAAGGAGATTATGGGATATCCAAAAAAACATAGAGGTCGAAGAAAAATGGGCTCAAAAAAAAGAAGAGCTAGAAAAAAAAATAAAAAAAAATAATCCTATAGATGGAAGATATAATTAAAGTTAAATCCATATCATTATGGATTTTTTTGGTTCCTTTTGTTGCTGTAAACACATGTTTAATCTTAATCACTCAATTTCATAGTCTATTTTCAAATCAAGAGAATGTTATTTTAAATACTATTCCATACTTTGACGGGGGAACATCAATAAGTAGAACAGCCCGTGTTTTTCCAACTTATTTGATTTTTAAACCTGCAATGTTTTTAACTTCTTATTTATTAATTAGATATTGGATTTGGAATAAAAATATTATCAATCACTTTCAAAGTGATGCTAAAAATATTAACAAAATAATTTTTTTTGGAATAGGGTCTGCAATATTATTAACAATTCATTCAATTTTTTTAGGGGTAAAGTTTGATTATGATCTTTACAAACTTTTTAGAAGAGTTGTTATGTTGTTATTTATTATTTTTGAAATTGTCGCTCAGGCCTACCTCGTTTTTACTCTTTACAAAATAAAAGATAAAATCGAAAATTACATTAATTTTAAATTATTAATTGCAAAACGAATTTTGGTAACTTTATTAATTGTGGTCGCTATTATTTCTATTCCAATAATTAGCTTTGAAGGAAATAAAGCTTTTAAACATGCTTTAGAATGGGATTATTTTTTTGGAGTTATATTTTTCTATTGTCTTACCTTTTTTATGTGGAAAAAAACTAATTAGTGATCCAACCTCCGCCTAAAAGTTTATCTCCATTATTGTCTTTTTTGTAAAATACACATGCTTGACCCGGTGAAATTCCATATTCATTTTCCAATAATTTAATATTAGCTTTATCTTTATTTAAATCTATGTTTGCTTTTAACAATTTTCCTGTAGACCTAACTTTTACAAGTATTTCTTCTTTTAGTTCATCTAATTTACATAAAATGTTTAAATTTTTTAATTTTATTTTTTTTTGAGCTAAATATTTTTTTGGACCGACGATAATTTCATTTTTTTCAGCATTTATTTCTATTACATAAAGTGGTTCTTTGTCTGAAACTTTTATTCCACGTCTTTGACCAATTGTAAAATTTATAACTCCTTCATGAACTCCTATTACTTTTCCATTTATATCTTTTATATTTCCTTTTTGATAAGCATCAGGTCTATATTTTTTGATCACTAAAGAATAATCTCCATTTGGAACAAAACATATATCTTGGCTATCCGGTTTGTTTGCTACATTTAAGCCTAATCTTTTGGCAATTTCTCTTGTTTCATTTTTTAACAAGCCGCCAAGGGGAAACCTTAAATAATTTAATTGATCTCTTGAAGTATTAAATAAAAAATAACTTTGATCTCTATTTTTATCTATAGCTTTATACATATTGGTTTCATTATTGCTTGTTATGCTTTTTACATAATGACCGGTAATTAATGCATCAGCATTTAAATTTTTTGATTCTTGAAATAAGTCTTTAAATTTAACAGTTTGATTGCATTGAACGCACGGTATTGGTGTTTCACCTTTTAAATAACTTTCTATAAAACTATCTATAACTCCAGATTTAAATTTATTTTGATAATATAAGATTTTGTGGTCGATCCCTAATTTATCAGCTACTCTTTTTGCATCTAATATATCTTGTCCAGCACAACACTGTTTTGATTTTGAAACTTCCTTTGTGTCATCGTATAATTTTAGTGTAATACCAATAACATTATAACCTTGATCTTTCATTATTCCTGCAGCGGTCGATGAATCAACTCCTCCAGACATTGCAACAACTACAGTTGTATCTTTTGGATCTTTACTTAAGCCGATTGAATTTTTTTTAACACTCATTGATGGTATTTATACTGATTTCTATTATAAGGTACATAAAATGATTTTAGAATTTGAACCAGGGGACAAAGTAATTAATCCTTTAAATAAAAATTGGGGGATTGGACAAGTACAATCAATAATTAATAATAAAATTACTGTTAATTTTCAAAATGTAGGAAAAAAAGTGATTAATGCAGAAAATTTTAAATTAGAAAAGTATATAAAAAATGCGTGAAGAAGAAAAAAAAGAAATAACCGAAAATTTAATATCTTCTTTTGAAGAAGCTGGAAATATTTCTCTTAAATTAAGAAAACAAGGTTTAAAAAAAGAAATAAAAATAGATAGCACTCCAGTTACTAATGGCGATATAGAAGTGAATAAACTGATAACTGCTAAAATTGAAGAAATAACTCCTGAAATTCCAATCGTCTCAGAAGAATCTTCTGTAAATAAATTAAATGAAAATTTGAAAACTTTCTGGCTAATAGATCCTATAGACGGTACACATGATTACATAAACTACAAAGATGAATTCACAATAAACGCAGGACTAATAATAAATAATAGAACAGAAGTTGGAATTATTTATGCGCCAGCAAAAAAAAGACTTTTTTATACATATCATGAAGGTAAATCTTTTGAATTAACAAATAAAAAAATAAAAAAATTAGATTGCTCTAAAACAACAAAAACAGGATATGTTAAAGCAGTATCGTACTCAAATAAATTAAAACCTGTAATTGAAGATTGGCATAAAAAATTTAATGTTAATGAACATATTAAAATGAAAAGTTCATTAAAATTTTGTGTCATTGCTTCAGGTGAGTATGATTTATATGTAGCCGAGCCTAGAGCTTGTGAATGGGATATAGCAGCTGGTCACGCTATACTTAAAAATGCCGGAGGCTTAATTACAGACTTTGAAAACAATGAAATATTATATGGAAAGAAAGATTTTAAAAACCCAAGTTTAATTTTAAAAAGATCTTCCTTACTTTAATGAGTGAACAGTTAAGAATAATACTAATAATTATTGTATCAGTATCAATTTTTGGTCTTCTGGTTTTTGTTTTTGTGAAAAACTATATCAGAAATAAAATTAATTATTATCTTAATAAAAAAAACAGAAAAAAATCAAAGTAAATTTATTATTTTTAAATATTCATTTTTTTCTAAATCCATAACTCTTTTTGATGTTTCAAAATCAAATCCAGATCTAGCCAATATACCTATATCTTTTTTATAAAACAAAGGTCTATTATTTTCATCTCTAGCGGGACCTATTCTTTTCTTTTTGCAAAGTTTTATACCTGAAAAAAAATCTTGATCTTCATTATTAGCTTTAATTTCATCTAAAGTTTTAGTGACATATTTGTCATTAATCCCCTTGGACAATAAATAATTTCTTATTTTGTTAATAGAACTACCCCTTTGAATTAAACTTTTAGCTTTTGAATTTGAATAGAATTTATCATTTATAAATTTTGTTTTTTCTAAATCCTCGAGAACTACATTAATAAGATCAGTAATATTTGATTTATTTATGCTTGGTATTTTTGCTTTAAGATACTTTTTTAATAAATAAGTCTTTAATTGTTGTTTGGATGGAGCGTATTTTTCAATATAAGCAAAAGAAAAATTGCGCATTTCTTCAACAGTAGCTTCTAAGTTTTTTTTTTTATTTTTAATAGGAATCATTAATTGTTGTAATATAATACATTTACTTATGACCGAACAAATTTCTACTTTCTTTACTATTGATATGATCTATTTATGGTTGAATATTGGTATAATTCCATTCTGGTTTATATTAATTTTTTTTCCAAGCTCAAAAGTTTGTAGCGTTTTTGTAAACTCAATTTTTCCGGTTTTTATACTAAGCGCAATTTACCTATATTTAATTTATTATTTTTATATTCTTGAATACAGTTTCATAGATAATTTTAATTTGTATTTGGGCTTAGATTCATTAAATGAATTATTTAATGATAGAGGTTTTTTAATAATTTTTTGGACACATTTTCTTGCAATTAATTTATTTTGTGGATCTTGGATAGTGAATGACAGTAGAAAATTTTCAATGTCTAAAATTCTCGTATTTTTTCCTTTATTTATAACTTACTTTACTGGACCTTTTGGAATTTTTGTTTATTGGTTAATAAGAATTTTTTATGCAAAAAGGGTGACACTTTATGATTAAGTTTTAACTTTAAAACCTTTTTGTTTCATTAATCCAAAGCCACCTTCAACATGAGATACATTATTAAAACCCATTTCCTTAAGTGTCTTTACAGCTAGTGCAGATCTTCCGCCAGCAGCACAAAATAACACTATCTCTTTACTTAAGTCTAATTGATTATTTTGAACATAAGCACTCTCTGGATGAATAGAAAATTCTAATAAACCTCTCGGTATATGGAAAGAATTTACAATACTACCAAGCTTTTGAAGTTCAATCTCATCTCTAATATCAATTAAATTACATTTATTTTCGCTATATAATTTCATTGCCTCTTCTGGAGTAATGGTTTTTATTATATTTAATGCTTCTGTGACTAGAGTTTGTGGTGATTTAATGCTCATAATATTGTAAATAAAATATCATAAACAATTAAATGAAAAAAAGCATCATAAAAAAATTATTTATTAAGATTTCAAAAATTATGGGTTATGAAATAATTGATCAAAATAATTTTACATCTCCAACTCTTGACAAAGAACTTAACAAAGATTTGTCAATACTAAATGATAAATCTATTGTTCTTCCTTTGGGTGAAGTTAAGATTTCAAGAAAAGTTAAATCTATATTGGTTTTATTTAGAACAAATAGCAACATTGAAATATGGGATCAAAACAAAAAAAGATTATTTGAACTTCCTAAAATTGAATACACTTTAAGATCATTAAAATCACTTTTAAAATCTATTAATTTTTGCAAAGAAAAATATTCAAATATTAAAATTAAATTGATAATTATAGATGATAATACTAATGAATCTAATTTAAATAAAATCAAAAATTTAATTAGTAAAAATAATCTAGATATTATTTTCAAAAAAGTTGATCATGGAAAGTATAAAAAAATAATTAAAGAGCAAAAAAATGAACAAACCTATTCAAACCTTGCCAGCTTGCTTTCTTGTTATGAATCTGCAAAAGAAAACACTGATGATTTAGTTTTTTTTGTTGAAGATGATTATCTTCATTTTGAACCAATGATGGAAGAAATGATAGCCTCTTATGAGAGAATATCCTCTCAAACAAATAAAGATATTTTTATGTGTCCTGTAGATTATCCTTATTTATACATGGATAATGAAAAAACTAATGTTTTAATTGGTAATAAAAGGCACTGGCGTACAGTTTCTGAGACTTTATGCACATTTATGACTAGTAAAAAATTTTTAGATAAATATTGGAATAATTTTTATAAAACTTGTCTTGATAGACATGATCCTTTCGAAAAATACATAAATGAGATTTATAAAAGTGAAATTTGTGTATCTCCATTAAAAAGTTTATCAGTTCATTTCACAAATGTTAATTCTAGCTATGGTTTATCACCATTTATAGATTACAAAAAATTATGGACAGAAAATGAATAAAAAAAGGCCTCAAAAAAGAGGCCTTCTTTATATTCGTTAACAAAGGGAGAAAACGAATGTTTTAATTATTTAGTCTCTTATTGCGTATGCAATAACTCCTGTCTCACTTACATCAGTACCTTTGAGTTCAGCTGATTTACTCAATCTGATGCCTATTGTTTTTTTCATTAATGTCCAGACTATAAATGAAACAATAAACACAAATACGTTTATAGAAATCACTCCTAATAATTGAGCAGAAAAATTAGCGCCAGGATTAGTAATTGGCACAGCTAAAGTTCCCCAAATTCCAGCAAATAAGTGAGCTGGAATTGCACCTACAACATCATCAATTTTAAAATAGAATAGTAATTTAGTTCCAAATATAACTATTGCTCCACCTACTCCACCGATTAAAATTGCAGCTAGAGGAGATGGCATCAAAGGTTCAGCAGTAATTGCAACCAAACCTCCAATTGCTCCATTTAGCATTTGAATTACATCTGTTTTTCCTATCATTAATCTTGTTAATGCCGCTGCCATAAGAACACCTCCGCATGCAGCTAAATTTGTATTAATAAAGATTTTTGATATTGCTACCGCATCATCAAATGTTCCCATAGAAAGTTGTGATCCACCATTAAAGCCAAACCAACCTAACCACAAAATAAATACACCAATTGTAACTAGTGGAATTGATGAAGCAGCAAATGGTTTTATCGGAGCAGGTTCTCCAGATTTTTTAAATCTTCCTGTCCTCGAACCTAGTAGTATAGCTCCTGCTAAAGCTGCAGAACCACCAGTAGAATGAACTAATGTTGATCCAGCAAAATCAGAGAAGCCTCGTACTGCTAACCAGCCTCCACCCCACTGCCATCCCATTACAACAGGATATAAAATTCCACTTAAAATTGCAGCGAATAAAAAAAATGGCCATAATTTAACTCTTTCAGCCATAGTTCCAGATACTATTGATACTGTTGTTGCACAGAAAACCATTTGGAAATACCAATCAGAACCATCAGAATAACCTGTTTCTAATTTACTTCCATCTGACCATGGAACAAAATTACCTATAAATCCGCCTTCTGGAATTCCATATGCAAGATTATATCCAAATAGCCAAAACATTATTCCGGCAATTGAAAACAATCCAATGTTCTTTGCGCAGATTACAGATACACTTTTTGATGTTACCATTCCAGATTCAAGCATGGCAAATCCTGCTGCCATGAACATTACTAGAAATCCGCATACTAAAAAAAGAAAAGTGTTAAAAATGAAACCTACTTCAGCAGATACTGTTGTGTCTGCATAACTTGTGCTGGTCATATTTAGCAAAAAAAACAAACACACTAAAGGACCAACTATTATTTTTAATTTTTTTATCATAAAACTTCCTTTCAAAAAAAGTTTTATAAATTAAAAAAATAATCGAACTAACGTTTATTAGGTAATAAAGGTATGCAGAAACCTCATAGAGCAATAGCCTTAGCAGATAAATGCACTAAGGCTATTAAAGCTTTAATTACTTATTGAATACTTCTTTAAGTGCTTTAGCAGGTAAAAATTTTACTTTTTGAGAAGCAGCGATTTGAATTTGTTCTCCTGTTCTAGGATTACGTCCAATTCGAGCTTTTCTTTTAGCCACTTTATATGTACCAAAACCAGCAATCTTTACTGAATCATCACCTTTCAACGCATCCAGAATAGTGTTGGTAATTGTATCAAAAGTACGCTCAGCATCAGCTTTACTTTGGTTTAAAGAACCAGCCAATTTGGCGACTAATTGTTTTTTGTTCATTTTTTAGCTCCGGTTTATTAGGTTAATGATCATATTTATCATTATCCCTTATTTTTCAAGCTTTTTTTTAGTGTATAATTTCTTTATACCCACAATATATAGTGCGCTGAAAATATTGATTTTACTGGATTTTTTAATTAAAAAAAATGGCTTAAAATAAGCCTAAATCTTTGAGATCGTTGAATGTTGCAAAAAACATTAAAAATAACAATAAAAACATTCCGATTCGAAAAAAACCCTCTTGTGTTTTTTGACTTAGCGGTTTCCCTAAAATTTTTTCAAAACCGTAAAACATTAAATGCCCTCCATCTAAAAGGGGTATTGGAAACAAGTTAATTAAACCAAGGCTTATAGAAATATAAGCCATAATACTTAAAAAAGGGATAAATCCAAACTCTGCTACTTGGCCAGTAATTTTAGCAATTCTAATTGGCCCTCCTAACTGTGAACTATCTCCAGATCCTCCAATTATTGAACCCAAGTATTTTAATGAAGAAATGCTTACAAAATAAACCTCACTTAATGAATGATATAGGGCTTTTGCTGGTCCTAATTTAACATGGTTAATTTCATTGTTAAATGGGCTTAACTTAATTCCAACCATTCTTTTTTTTACTTTATTTCCCATGTTGTCCTCTGCATTAACAACGTTAGGTTTTACCTTAAAAATTAATTCATTTTCAAATCTAGATACTTTAAATTTTATAAACTCAGAGGTCGACATCATAATTAACTTGGAAACATCCAATATACTTTTAACCTTATTTTCATCAATTTCTAATATTACATCATTTTTTTTTAATCCCGCGACTTCTGCTGGGCTTTCATTTTGAACTTCATTTATCATTGCAGGTGTAAAATCTTTACCGATAAACATGTAAATCGATAAAAATATTACTATTGCTAATAAAAAATTAGCAAAAGGTCCTGCAGCAACAATTATGGCTCTTTGATATAAAGGTTTTAATACAAACAGTTTTTTTTGATCTTCTAAAGAATATTTATTTACAATTTTTTCTTGGTCAGCTTGACTAAAAACATTTCGGTCACCAAAAAATTTTACATATCCACCTAAAGGAATCCAGCAAATTTTCCATCTTGTGCCAGATTTGTCATTCCAACCAAATAATTCCTTACCAAAACCAATTGAAAAATCAGTAACGCCAACTCCATACTTCTTTGCAAAGTAATAGTGTCCATATTCGTGGATAAATACAACTATTAAAATTAAAACAATAAATGGAATTATATAATTCAGCATTCTTTTTAATATATTTAATATTATCTAATTTTCCAAGCAAAAATAGGAATAAATGTAGCAAATAAAAAAGACAAAAATAACAAAGATTGGGACACAAACTCAGGAAAAAAGCTCTTAGGAAATAATACGCCTATTAAAATTGACTTTGAAAAATCTGGACTAGGAAATAACAATAATCCAACCATTAATCCAATTAAAATTGATGTATAGGCATTTTTTTCTTTAATCGATTTCTTATAAAAACTGTAAAACAAAGTTAAAACAGCTGAACAGCAAAATAAGTCAGCAAGTAAAAAAAGGTATAAAATACTTAAACCTTTTGATGCAACAACAAATACAATAATTGAAATAAATATAATCAAATAGTTTGACAATTTAAAATAGTCTCCTTTAAAATTAATTATTTTGTTTCCATCAACAATAATTAAGCTGGAAATTGCATTAATAAGAGTATCAATACTACTGATGGTTAATGATATTCCTAGAATTACAACTATCACCGATAACATAGTTATTTGCTCTATCAACAACAGTGAAAAAAAAGCAAGATCTGGAGAAACATTTGAATTAACTGAAATAGCTACCAAACCACTAAAACCCATAAAAAAAACTATAGGAACAATTATAAAAAAAGAAAATAATAAACTTTTCTTTAATATATAATTATTCTTAGCTGCATAAACTCTTTGCCAATTTCCTTGATGAAAAAGATTTGTTGCCGCAACAGCTATAAAAAAAGTTAAACCTGCTGTAAAATTCGGTAAGTAATTAAAACTTAGTAAGTTGGGTTTGTTTAACTTAATAAATTCAAAATTAAACTGTTCAGAATTAAAAGATATTAAATAACCTAAAGCAACAATTAACAATATAACAAATAAAATAAATTGAATACTGTCAGTAAATATCGAAGCTCTTAACCCACCATACAAAGTATAAACTAGCGAAGTAGTCATTACTATTAATGCTGTAATCCATAAACTTGTTCCAGATATATAATTAACTAATATTGATACGGCAGTTACTTCTGCAATTAAGAAAATTGCCATATAAAAAACTGTGAGAAATAATATTAATTTAAATAACTGTTTGCCAAATTTTAATCTTACTACTTCTATTAAAGTTTTTGCTTTAGGAAACAATTTTCTAAATTTTTCTCCTAAATAAATTAAAATAAATAACGGAAAAGCTGTTCCAAGAGAGTATCCAATTACCACACCTATTCCTCCCCATGTGGCAGCAGATGCTGGTCCAAATAAAATCCATGCTCCTAGTGCAGAAGAAACAAAACTCGCTGTTAAAGAAAATACTCCAATGTTTCTATTTGCAATTAAATAGTTATTTAGTCCTTTGTGCTTTCTAGAATAATAAATACCACTTGCTAAAAATATAATACTTAAAATTAAAGTTAATATAACTGCAGATGATTCACTTAATATGTTTATTGATGTCATTTTTCCCTTTCTGAATTACCGGACAGGTTCTTAGGGTTTAATCTCAGCCTTTCGACACCCCTCTTTTGTAAAATAAAATTATAATTAAAAAAATAAAATTATCCAATAAGAAATTAAGCCTGTAAATATAGTTAGAGTTAAATTCTTTGATAATATTCCTGTTAAAAATGCAATTATAGTTGCAATGACTTTTGGATCATTAAATTCAACAAATATTCCAGAATCATTAAGAAAAACTGCTGGAAAAATTATTGCAGGAAAAACAGCTGATGGAACATAATTTAAAACTATTTTTAATGTACTATTTAATTTTTGAGGCTTAATAAGAAGTACTGAACCTAACCTAGTTAAATAATTTATTAATCCAGTAACTATAATTGATATCCAAATACTCATATTTGTTTCTTTCTCATTTTAACAATTAGATATGAAATTAATAAAGAAACTAAACTTGAAAAAATTATATAAGATTTAAATGGAGCATCATATAAAATGACCGAAAGTACTCCAGAAATAATGATTATGATTAAATGATCAATCTTTCTAAAATAATTAATTAATAATGCTAAAAAAGTAAGTGGTATCGTAAAAGTTAAACCTAACTCTGCGGGTACAACTGAACCTAATAAAATTCCAATTATTGTTGTTAGCTGCCAGACAATCCATAATGTTATACCAGAACCCAATAAGTAATAATGCTTATAACTATCTTTCTTATTTTTTTTAAAATATTCATTTGAAACAGCAAAAGCTTGATCTGTTAAAATATAAGAAAGTCCTATTTTCCAATATATTGATAAATTGCTTAGATATTGATTAACAACTGCACCATATAATAAATGTCTTGTGCTAATTACTGAAGAAGATGTAATTGCAACTAATGATGATGCGCCAGCTGATAGCAATTGAAAAAAAACTATCTGACTTGCTCCACTAAAAATAATAATTGATGTGGCGTAAGTAACATAAGGTCCAAAACCTAATTCTATTCCTATAGCACCAAAAATAATTCCAAAAGGTACTACTGGAATTAATAAAGGAAGAACATCAATAAAACCCCTAACAAAATTTTGTCTTTTGGTTTTCATTTGTCTTAGTTTTTATTAAAAACAAACTATATGATCAATGTAAATTGGTCTTTTAATTCCAAATTTTTCATCTATTTGATGTTGATGAATATGATGGGAATGAACTAAAACTGGAATTAAATGATTTGTTGTTGTTTTAAGTGTATAGATAAAATTTGTTCCCCTAAACTTTCTATCAACTACTTCCAACTTTAAATTACTTTTATCATCATGTTCAAGATCTTCTGGTTGTAATAATAATTTTACAGCTGAGCCTTTTGGATAATGTTTTATAAAATTACCTTTTATAGTACCTAGATCTTCATTTTCTAAACTATTTTCTCCAGTTACTTTTGCGGGAATTAATATTCCTCTATTCAAGAAATTTACTACTTCTGCTGAATTTGGAAAATGGTAAACATTATAAGGATCGTCATATTGTTTTAGTTGATCATTTAAAATTACTCCACATTTTGATCCTAGATAAAAGGCTTCATAAGAGTCGTGAGTGACTATAATAGTTGTTATTTTTAAATCATTTAAAAGCTTTTTTAGTTGAACTTGTATTTCTTCTTTAAAACTTTGATCAACATTTGATAAAGGTTCGTCTAACAACAAGAGATCTGGTTGCGTAACTAAAGATCTTGCAAGAGCTGCTCTTTGTGCTTCTCCTGCACTTATCTGGTGAGGATATTTAGTTAATATTTTTTCTATATTTAACAATTTAATTATTTTTTTAGGGTTTATTTTCTTTTTTCCATTTAGTTTTTTTGCTTCAGAGCCTAAATATATGTTTTTTTCAACAGTATAATGAGGAAATAAACTATTTTCTTGAAATGATAGAGATATATTTCGATTTTCTGGTTCAACATGATCTTCTGCAGATGATAAAACATTACCTTTAAGTTTTATTGATCCAGATTTAATTTTTTCTAATCCAGCAATTGTTCTAAGGATTGTAGTTTTGCCAACACCAGAAGGTCCCAAAAGACAAATTATGTCTCCTTTATTTTTAATATTAAAAGAAACATTTTTTACTTTAGTTTTTCCCCCGGCTATAAAACTAACATTTTTAATTTCTAAAAAATTTTTACTCATTATGATCTCTTAAAATATATTTAGATGTAAATAAAATAAAGAAACTTGCAATAACTATCAAACATAACGAAGGAACAGCAGCAGCCTCCAATAAATCCTCAGATGCAGAAATATATGCTGTAGTAGCGAAAGTCTCAAAATTAAAAGGTCTCAAAATTAGTGTAATTGGCAATTCTCTAATTATTTCTAATGAAATTAATATGATAACAAATAAAAGTGAATTTCTTAAGTAAGGAATATGAATATTTAAAAAAGTTTTTGATTTAGAATATCCAAGAAGATAAGCACTCTCATCAACAGCAATATTCATTTTTTCATATCCTGATTTTATTCCATTAAAAGCTAACGAATAAAATCTTACAAAATAAACTAGAACTAAACCCAAAACTGAACCAATAAATATTTTTTTAATTGAAAAAAATCCTAAAGTCTGAATAATGTTTTCGTCAAACCATGCAACAAAAGTTATAAAGGCTATAGCAAGAATTACTCCTGGTATTGCATAACCTGAAATTGATAATGTAGATAATATATTTAATATTTTTTTATTTGAAACTCTATTTCCATAATTAGATATTAAAGCGAAAAATAATAAAACTAAACTTGATAAAAAAACTAGATATAAAGTATTTAACAAAAGATCTATTATTTGTAAGTCAATTAAATTTTCAGGAAATTTAATTGTCCAGTATAACATTTGGCTTAATGGAAACAAAAAACTTAAAAAAAATAAAATGAAACAGAATGTAAATGCAAAAAAAGATTTTATTCCATAAAGTTTAATTTTTTCCTTTTTTTTAAATCCACCTTTTGCTTCCATGTGATATTTAGCTTTCTTTCTAGATAAATTTTCAGTTAGAAATAATATAAAAATAAATATCAAAAGAAAAAAAGATATACGGTTTGCAAATGCCAAGTCATCGAAAGTTATCCAAGCATTATAAATACCAGTTGTTAAAGTGTTTACTGAAAAAAAATCAACAGCTCCAAATTCTGCCAATGTTTCCATTGCTACCAATGATAAACCGGCAACAATTGCAGGTCGTGCTGCAGGTAATATTATTGAATAAAAAGACTTAAATTTTGAAAAACCAAGATTTTTACCTAGTTCTATTAAATTTTGAGATTGATATAAAAATGATGATCTAGAGAGTATATATACATAAACATATAATGAAAATGATATTGATAATATCAATCCAAACATACCACTGAATTTTGGTATATGTTTATTGTAATTTCCATCTCCAAACAGAAATTTTAAGATTGTAAATGCTGTTCCATAATTTTCAAAAAAAGCAAATAAAGAATAAGCGTAGATATAAGGAGGTACTGCAAAAGACAGAATAAGAGCCCATTTAAAAAAATTAGCACCAGGAAACTGATAAAAAGAAACTATATATGCTGAGCCTACTCCTAAAATAAATGTTAAAAGTATAACTCCTATCAAAAGAGTTAATGAGTTAAATATATATTCGAGAAAAAAAGTGTGTTTAAGAATTTCAAAATAATTTGATGTATCATCAAAGAAACTTGTAAAAACAGTTAATATTGGAATTGCAACAGTTAGTGATACAAATAATGAACTAAAATACCAAAAATTAAATTTCATATTATAATCCGCCTTATAAAAGAAAAGTAATTTCCTAATAAAAATTTTAGTGTCCATATGAAAGAAGGTTTTGCAATGAGATCCAAAAATATGGGCACTAATTCAAGAAATTATTAAAAATTAAATAACTTTAAGATCTGCGGAACCTCCTTGTTATTAATTTCTGATAAGTTTCTTTTATTTATTCTTTTTTCAATTTTTTTACATTCCTCAGAACATGCGGGGCATATCTCGGCTGAGTTATTATAATCGAAACCAGAAATAAATTTTCTTTTTTCCATTTACTTCCATCCGGCGGCTGTCATTACTTCTAATGCAGCAGCTTGATTTTTTCCATAACTAGAAACTTTTGTTTTTAGATCTTGCTTAAAATCTAATCCTAGATTGTTTACTACTAATGGACTTGGTGAAACACCAGTAATCATTGGAAACTCAAAAGTATTATTAGTAAAGTGTTCTTGAGCTGCAGGCGATAATAAATAATCAACAAATGCAATAGCATTTGCTTTATTTGGAGCACCTTTAACTAGAGCAGCACAACTAATATTCATGTGTGTTCCTCTACCATCTTGATTAGGGAAAAATGCTTTAACTTTTTTAGCAGCTTCTTGTTGTTCTGCACCTTTTTTACCAGATAGCATAAGAGCTAAATAATATGTGTTAGCTACAGCAATATCAGCTTCTCCAGCTGCTACAGACATAATTTGAGCTCTGTCATTTCCTTCAGAAGGTCTTGCCATGTTTGCAACAACACCTTTTGCCCATTCGGCAGTATCTTTTTTTCCATTATTTGCAATTAATGAAGCTACAAGAGATTTATTGTAAATGTTGCTTGATTTTCTAATTACTAATCTACCTTTCCATTTCGGATCAGCTAGACCTTCATAAGTCATCCCAGATAATTCAGCGCCAGTAACTCTTTCTGGTGAGTAGTAAATTATTCTTGCTCTTTTTGCTACTCCAACCCAGTGTGATGTTCTAAAGTTTTTTGGAACAGATGATTTAATTGTCGATGAAGTTAATCCACTTTGCGTCATACCTTTTGCTTGAAAAGCACCACATCTTCCAGCGTCAGCTGTGATATAAAGGTCCGCTGCAGAATCAGCTCCCTCTTCTATAATTCTTTTTTCTAAAGCTCCTGATTTCCCGTTAATTAAATTTACCTTAATTCCAGTCGCTTGAGTAAACTTTCCATAAAGTTCAGCATCAGCTTTATAATGTCTTGCATTGAAAATGTTTACCTCGTTAGCGATTGCAAAAGTGGATACGAACAATGAAATAATTAAACCTAAAATTGATATTTTTTTCATTTTTACCTTTTTCCCCACACTTTAATTTATTAATATTATTGAAAATGAGAACTATTATCAATGAGAATAATTATCAATCGCACTGATTGTCGCAGGTTGTATTAAAACTCCCACTCAGAGATTTTACTATACAAAAAATTTCTAAATGCTTGGATTCTGGCTACATTTTTTAAAGATTCAGGATAAACAAAATACGCTTCGGTTATAGGTCCTTCTACGCTAGGTAATACTTTAACAATATTTGGTTGTTTAACAGTTAAATAATCAGGAAGTGCAGCTAAACCAACACCACTTTGAACAGCCAACAATAACCCATAAACGCTATTAACTTTCATACAAGATTTCCTTTTTTTATTATCTTTCATGCCTAATTTTAAAGCCCAATCTGGATTAAAAACTGGAGAAGGAGTTCCTTTTCCAAAAGATATAAATTTATGCTTGTATAAGTCATTTATTGTTTTGGGATATCCATTTTTTTCTAGGTACTTTGGTGATCCATATATGTGGTAATTAATATCAATTAATTTTTTTTGAATGTAATTTAATTGTTTGGGTCTTCTTGCCCAAATTCCAATATCTGCTTGTCTTGTGCTTAAATCTAACTCTTTATCATCAAAAATAAGTTCAACTTCTATTTCTGGATTTAATTGCATAAATTCTTGGATTCTGGGTGTCAACCAGGTTGTCCCAAAGCTTACAAATGTGGTTACTGTTAATTTTCCAGAAGGTTTGTTTTTTTTATCACCTAAAGTTGTTTCGACCTCTTTTAGCTTAGAAATAACCTCATGTGCTGTTTTAAATAAATATTCACCATTTTCAGTTAACGTTAAACCTCTTGCATGCCTTTCAAATAGTTTAACTTTTAAATCATCCTCTAAAGATTGAATTTGTCTACTAATTGCTGATTGACTTAAATTAAGATTTACAGTTGCACTCGTAACACTTCCGGCTTCAGCAACAGCGTAAAATATTTTTAATTTATCCCAATCCATTATCTATTTAAATCTATTATATATCTGCCCGATGTTTCGCCTTTAAGCATTTTTGGATAAACTTCTAGTAAACCATCTAAATCAATTTCTTTAATTGATTGACTTAGTAAATTGAAATCAATTAATTTTCCAGCTTCATTCCATAAGAATTGTCTTCTTTTAATAGATGCGTTCACTGAGTTAATTCCCCAAAGTTTAACTCCTCTTATAATAAAAGGCATTACTGTTGTGTTTAATTTTATGTCAGCAGCATTTCCACATGAAGCAACAATTCCAGCTTCTTTTGTTTGAGCTAATACATTTGCTAATATTTTGCCACCTACTGTATCAACTGCTCCATCCCATAAACCTTTATCCAAAGGTCTTGCTTCTTTGTTTAATTCGCTTGCATTTATTATATTTTTTGCACCTATTGATTTTAAATATTCTTTATTGCTTTCTTTGCTAGTAACAGCAGTTACATTGCATCCAAGTTTACTTAAAATCATAACAGCAATACTTCCAACGCCTCCTGATGCACCAGTTACAATAACATTTTCAACTTTATCACCAAGTAAAAGTTCTTCTCTTGTAGTTTTTGTAGCAAAAGCACATTGCAACGCTGTAAATCCAGCGGTACCCAAAATCATTGCTTGTTTTGATGTTAGTTCTTTTGGTTTTTTTACTAAAAAATCTCCATTAACTTTTGCATACTGAGAATAACCACCATAAAAAATTTCACCGACTCTCCAACCTGTTAATATTATTTCATCGCCTGGTTTAAATTTATCATTTTGACTTTCTTCAACTTTGCCTGAAAAATCTATACCTGGTATATGAGGAAATTCTTTTACTAATCTTGCTCCATTTTTTAATATTAAAGCATCTTTAAAATTTAATCCCGAATAATCAACTTTAACTAAAACGTCTCCATGTTTTAAAAAAGTTTTTTCTACAGATTTTACTTCTCTAGTAAAGTTTTCACCTTCTTGATTAATTACAAGTGCTTTAAATTTTTCTGACATCAATTTTATTTATATTAGATTTATTTTGCTATAAATCTTAAATATCTATTTTGATAACTTAAGTCTTCTTTAAATTGACCTAAGTAATAATTTGTTACGGTTGTTGCTTGTTCTTTTTTAACTCCTCTCATAGTCATACATTGGTGAGTTGCATCTATTGAAACTGCAACACCTTTGGCATCAAGAGCTTCCATTAAAGTTTTTGCAATTTGCATTGTTAACCTTTCTTGGGTTTGCAGTCTTTTTGCAAACACTTCTACAATTCTTGCGAGTTTGCTCAAACCAACTATTTTTTCATTTGGAATGTATGCAACATGAGCTACTCCTACTATAGGTGCCATATGATGTTCACAATGACTTTGAACAGAAATATTTTTTTGAACAACCATGTCATCATATCCTTCTACATCTCCGAATGTTTTTTCTAAAATCTGTTTTGGATCTTCACTATATCCTTTAAAATATTCTCTAAAAGCTTTCATTGCTCTCTTGGGTGTTTCTACGAGACCTTCTCTAGATGAATCTTCACCAATCCACTTTATAATTTTGACAAAGGCTTCTTCGGCTTCTTTGTCTGAAATTTCTTGAATTATTTTTTCATTTTCGTTTTTTACTAATTTCATGAGGTGCTTTTATATATATAAATCGTTGATTTTAAAATATTTAATATAGTCCCTAATATGTTAGATAATCAATAATATATGTTTAAAAAGAGAGAAAATGTCAATGAAATAGAAGAGGGAAATTTGTTGTCTCCTAAATTCGATAACGATGGCCTTATTCCAGTAGTTACAACATGCTCTAAAACCAAAGAGATTCTAATGCATGGATATATGAATGTTGAAGCATTAAAATTAACAATTGAAACCAAAGAAGCTCATTATTGGAGTAGATCTAGAAAACAGATATGGCATAAAGGAAAAACTAGTGGATTTGTCCAAAAAGTTAAAGAAATAAGAATTGATGATGATCAAGATTCTGTGTGGTTATCTGTTGATATAGGTAATGGTGCAAGTTGTCATGTTGGTTATCGCTCATGTTTTTATAGATCAGTGCCCCTAGGTAAAATAGTTAATGCAAGACAGATTGAAATGAAATTTGAAGAAAAAGAAAAAAAATTTGATCCAAAAAAAGTTTATAAAGA
>CAZAGV010000014.1:0-21239 GCA_964484975.1 uncultured Candidatus Pelagibacter sp. | reverse complement strand
AGAAAAGAAGAAGAAGATAAATTAGTATTCTTTTTAATAAATTACGCTTCTCATGGCAAATATTGTGAGAAGCGTTTTTTATTTTACAGCTTCTACTAAATCTTCAGTAGGATCTGCCTCTCCTTTTTGAATAGGTTTTGGAGATTGCGTTTCTAGATTTCTTTTTAATGCTTTATCAAGTTTTTTTTGAGTGTCTTCCAAACTTGAATCTAGGATGATTTGAAATTCTGTTAATATTCGCTCATAAGCTTTTTCAAATAATTGTCTCTCACTATAAGATTGATCTACCATTAAATCATCTCCCTTATTTAAATCTCTAACTACTTCTGCAAGATCATATATTTTACCTGAAGATATTTTTGCCTCATATTCTTGGGCTCTTCTGCTCCACATTGATCTTTTAATCTTTGGTTTACTTTTTAAAATACTAATACATTTGTTTACTTGGTTTATTGTGGCTAACGGTCTTAGGTGAGATTGTTTGTTTACAGGAACCATTCCACTTGCTTTGTCTTTTTCAAATTTAAGAATATAGGCCTCTACGTCTATTCCGCCAATATTAATTTTTTTAAATTCAGTAATTTGTCCTACACCGTGTTTTGGATAAACTACATAATCTTTTATTTTATATTCTTTTTTTTCAGAAGCCTGGACTTTTATTTTTTTTATTTCAGGTTTTTGTTCTACACCCCTAACTACTTTAAGATTATTTTGCCTGTTAGAAATGTTTTCAGTTATTTTATTTTCTTTTTTAGGCTGTTCTTTTATTTTTTTTGCTTTAATTTTAAGTTTTTTCTTTTTTTCCTTTTTTTTAATACTTTTTTTTAAAGTACTTGATTTAGTTTTTTTTATAGTTTTCTTCTTTTTTTTTTTAAAGGTTTTCTTTAAAATATTTTTCAAATTTATTTTCTTCATTTTTAAATTTTTCGTTATCAGCTGGGGGTTCTTTTTTCTCCGAAATATTTGGCCAAATTTCTGAATATTTTTTGTTTATATCTAACCATTTTTCAGCACCCTGGTTTGTATCTGGCTCAATAGCATCTATTGGACATTCAGGTTCACAAACGCCACAATCTATACACTCATCTGGTTTTATTACAAGCATATTTTTTCCTTCATAAAAGCAATCTACTGGACAAACTTCTACGCAATCCATCAACTTACATTTGATACATTTTTCGTTAACTATATAAGTCATTATTTTAAATTATTTATTATTTTCTTTTTTATGTTTCCCACAATCTTTGGGTTTAAGTATATTAATCCTGTTAATTTTCTCATTAGACTATTTTCGTATACATCAGCATTGGTGTCTGAATAAATTATATTCCACAAAACTTCAACAATTTTAATTTTAGAATCTTCATTCATATTTTTAACTTCTCTTGTGAAGTCTAAAATTTGATTAGAATTTTTTTCTATTTCCTCGGCTTTTGTTAAAATATTATCAATAGTTTCATTTTTTGAACCAAGTTTAATAATAGCTTTTTTAATTATTTCTCTTTCTTTTTGTGTATAATTTTCATCAATCTTAGCAACATGAATTAACAAAGCAGCTATTTTGACCAATGGGTTTTCTATGACTTCATTATTTTTTTTATTAAAAAAATTAAACATTATTTAAAATTGATATTTTTTAAAACACTAAAAGGATTTTCTTTTTTTAAGACTTTAGAAGAAAATTGTTTTTTGTTATTTTTAATTGGCATATATTTAAAATAAGTTTCTTCATTTTTTGTATATGAAGAGTAATTCATTTTTTTGATTAATTTTAAAAAATTTTCCTTACTACATCCCAATAAATTTAGCATTTCTGGAATTAATTTAATTTCTTTCTTTTTTTCATTTCCAAGATTCATTATTTTCATAAATAATCTTTCTAATATATCTATTCTTACAAACAAATTATCAAATTTTTCAAATCCACATAGCAACATAAAATCTTTGGAATATTCTTTTCTTTCATTTAAAAAATTTAACCCAAAAGTTGGCGGCTTGAGATCAAAATATTTTTGATGAAAATTTTTCCAAAGTGCTATTCTTAAAGAAACTGCACTTGGTTTAAACAATTTAAATAAAAAAATATGATATCTACCAAATTTTACACCTAGATTTCTTAAAACTTTTCTTTCTTCTTGAGCTAGTTTTTTTAAGAAATCTTTTACATTCTCTCTTTTAACTACCCCATTATTTTCATACAATTGATATGCTAATGCTCTAATTGATGTATTCTGAGTATTAATGTTTTTTAAATCGGTTAAGCTCTTAAGTTCAAAATTTATTTTTTTGTTTATCCAATCTTGTAGAAATTTAGAAAAATCTGATTTATCAGTTTTGTCAATCATATCATCGATAATTAGATTAATTTCTGGGTTTAAATAGTCTTTTCCAGGAGATAATTTTGCAATAGGAAAATCTTTCCAATAAATCTTAAAATCATCTTTTAATTCAATCAGACTTGTTTCTTTTATTTGTCTAATTCTATTTAATATTTCTGGCTCAACATTTTGTTTTGCAGATTTTTTTAATGATTTTATATCTGTATCAAGGGCACCAGCTTTAAGATCAAGTTCTAGTTTCAGCCCGTTTAATTGACCAATAAATTGATTATTTATTAAAACTTTTCTATTTTCTAATATTTCTGTTTTAAAAGTTATATCTTGTTTAAGTCCTTTTGTTAAGACACTTGCCCTTTTATCTATAAAACTTTTAGTTAGCTCTTCATGTAATCTATCTGATAATTTATCTTCTAAATTTTTTGTTCTTTCCACCCAGTAATCCTGGTTTTCTACCCAATTTACTTTATTTGATACATATGACCAAGTTCTAACATTTGCAATTCTATTAGATATTGAATCAACATTTCCTTCAAGTTTATCTAATTGTAGCAATTGTTTTTTTATATATTGATTTGTAACTTTTCCTTGTTTTTTATTTAAGAATCCAAAAACTTTATTAACAACTTCTAGATGATGACCATAATTTTTTTTAACAAAATCAGGAATTTGACAGCATTCCCATAACAATTTTAATTGATTTTCATTGTTTTTATCAATTTGAGTATTATTTTCTTTTAAAAAATATTTTAATACTTTTTCATCTTCACACTCATGAATTCTTCGAAGCCAATCTTGTTTTGGTTTTTCTTCTAATGATTTTAGTAAATTTAATGAAGAGGAAAAATTTAGTTTTGAATTTCTCCAATAAAGTGTTCTTATTTCTTCAAATTTATGACATTCTATTAATTCTATTTCTTCAGAACTTATATCTCCCGCATCACCTGTAATTCCAAAAGATCCATCATTTAAATATCTTCCAGCTCTTCCTGCTATTTGTCCAATTTCAGATAAATTTAATCTTCTTAATTTTTTTCCATCAAATTTTTTTAAATTTGAAAAATAAACACTATCTAAGTCCATATTAATTCCCATACCTATAGCATCAGTAGCAACTAAATAATCGACATCACCTGATTGATATAAATTAACTTGTGCATTTCTAGTTTTTGGACTAAGAGAACCCATAACAATTGCAGCTCCACCTTTTTGTCTTCTAATCAATTCTGCAATTGCGTAAACTTCTTCTGTTGAAAATGCAATTATTGCACTTTTTCTTTCTATTCTTGAAATTTTTTTATGGCCTGTATAAATAAGTTTTGATAGTCGTTCTTTACCAATAAACTCTATATCTCCTTCTAACTTGGATATAATGTTTTTTATAGTATTTGCTCCCATAAACATTGTAAGTTTTTCACCTCTGAGATTTAGTAATCTATCTGTAAAAATATGGCCTCTTTCATGGTCAAAGCACATTTGAATTTCATCGATTCCCACAAAATCTAAATTCTTATCTATTGGCATAGACTCTACGGTACATAAAAAGTATTTTGCATCTGAGGGAATTATTTTTTCTTCTCCAGTAATAAGTGCAACTTTTTTTGGATCTACTTTTTTTATAACTTTGTCATACACTTCTCTTGCTAATAGTCTGAGAGGAAAACCAATCATTCCTGAGTCAAATGAGAGCATAGTCTCGATAGCCTGAAATGTTTTTCCAGTATTTGTTGGTCCAAGAACCGCTGAAATCATTTTTTTTTGCATTTCAATCTTTAGTGTATTTTTTTTTTAAACTACCATATGTTGTAAGTGACTAAGAACAAAATTAGTATAAAACATGACCGAATCATTGAGGAAAAAGTTCTCATTTTTGTTTTTTTATAAAATGACAGTAACATAATTCAAAATATTTAAATATATATTTTAATAATGAAATCAAAAATATTGTGGAAAGCTAAACAGTCACAAAAAAATATATCTAACTTATTTAGATATGAAAAGTTTTTGTTTTCAAAATACAAATTTAAAGTAGCTCAAAAGTATTCCAAATTGCTTAAATGGAGCATTGATAACCCAAAAAAATTTTGGAATTCCATTTGGGATTTTACCAAAGTCAAAGGTTTTAAGAGTCAAAAATATGAAAAATCAAATGTTTTTTTTAAAAATAAATTTCTTAAAAATTCTAAATTAAACTTTGCAGAAAATTTAATGTCCAAAAATGATGATAGCAAAGCAATAACTTTTATAAATGAAAATGGTATTAAAAAAATTATAACTTGGAGAGAGTTAAATAGAAATGTATATAAATTAGTTACTTTTTTTAGATCAATTAAAATTAAAGAAAAAGATAGAATTGCTGCATACTTACCCAATTTAATTGAAACTGTTGAATCATTTATAGCCACATCAGCTATAGGATCAATTTGGTCTTCTTGTTCTCCAGATTTTGGAACAAATGGTGTTATTGAAAGATTTTCTCAAATAAATCCAAAGGTATTAATTATATGTGATAGATATTTTTATAATGGCAAGGAGATTAATGTTATTAAAAGATTACCTTTAATATTAAATAAAATTAAATCTATTAAACATGTAATAATAATAAACTATCCAGAAAAGTCACTATTAAAATTAAATAAACTAAAAAATATAAAATATATTAGCTGGAACTCTATTATGAAAATAAATCCAATAAGATTTAAATTTAAAAAATTTGATTTTGAACATGAGCTAGCAATATTGTATTCAAGTGGAACCACAGGTAAACCAAAGTGCATTTGTCATCGATCTGGGGGAGTTTTATTACAACATCTCAAAGAACATCAACTCCATAGTGAAATTAAAGAAAATGATAATGTATTTTATTTTACTACTTGTGGATGGATGATGTGGAATTGGTTGGTAACTGTTTTAGCATCAAAAGCATCAATAGTTCTATTTGAGGGATTTCCAATGTATAAAAGAAGTGACTTATTGATTAAATTAGCAGATGAAGAACAAATAACCTTGTTTGGAGTTAGTGCAAAATATATAGATGCACTCAATAAATCTAACGTTTTAAACAAAAAAAAATACAAACTAAAAAATCTAAAAACGATTTGTTCTACCGGTTCTCCTTTATCTGAGGATGGTTTTAAGTTTATATATAAAAAAGTTAAATCAAATGTACATCTTGCCTCGATATCTGGAGGTACAGATATTGTTTCATGTTTCTTGCTTGGAAATATTTATGAACCAGTTATTGCAGGACAGATTCAAAACAAAGGTTTAGGTATGGATGTTGATATATTCAACGATCACGGCAAACCTATTAAAAATAAAAAAGGAGAATTGGTTTGCAAAAATCCATTTCCAACAATGCCTTTAAAATTTTGGAATGATAAAAACAATACAAAGTTTAAAGAAGCATATTTTAATAAATTTAATAATATTTGGCATCATGGTGATTATGCTGAGATAAAAAAAACTGGCGGATTTATAATATATGGTAGATCAGATACCACATTAAATCCTGGTGGGGTAAGGCTTGGAACATCAGAAATTTATTCTGAAGTAGAAAAATTTAAAGAAATAAAAGAGTCCATAGCTATAGGACAATCGTGGGATAACGATATTAGAATCATTCTTTTTGTAATAATGAATCAAAAATATAAACTTAATAACGAACTGATTAAAAGAATAAAAATACAAATTAGGGCAAATGCCTCACCCAGACACGTTCCTAGCAAAATTATTAATGTTAAAGATATTCCAAGAACAAAAAATGGAAAAATAGTTGAACTAGCAGTAAAAAATATTATAGAAGGAAATGAAATAAAAAATAAAGAAGCACTAGCTAATCCAGAAATACTTGATGAATTTAGAAATTTGAATGAACTAAAATATTAAATTTTTAAACTAATAATGTAGTTAAAATTAGAAATACTAAAATAATTAGAAAAAAATATATTACAGATTTTTGTAGAGATATCTTCATAATTTTGGTGGGCCGCGAAGGACTTGAACCCTCAACCTCAGAGTCCGTAGCTCTGCGCTCTATCCAATTGAGCTAGCAGCCCTTATAAACAATATAGATCAATAAGAAAAAATTTAAACAATAAATATTTAATATTTAAACAATTCTATACCTTTTCTTTAAAAGTAATTTTTGTATCCAAAATCTGCTATCTATATTTTTGTTTTTGTTAGATAGGCCGAATTTAATAATAAAATGCTTTAATTTTATTAACATAGTCCAATTTACACATTTAAGAATGACTAAAAAAAGATATAAATATGTCTAAAATGAAACTTTTAATTAATTTTAATAGGTTTTTTTTAAACAAATATTTGTATGACTAATAAGGTAATTGTTCCTGACATTGGTGATTTTGAAAATGTAGAAATCATAGAAATTCTAGTAAAATCGGGAGACAAAATAAAAAAAAACGATTCTATTGTAACTTTGGAAAGTGACAAATCAAGTGTTGAAGTGCCTTCAACAGTAGAAGGCATGGTTGAAAGTATAAATGTAAAAATTGGAGATAAAGTTTCAAAAGGTGATGTTCTTATATCAGTTTCAGGAGACCCAGCAAAAGTTAGTAATGAGAAAATAAAATCTAGTAAAGATAAATTACCAGCAGATACAGAAAAAATTATTCAACAAGCAGAAGAGACTTTAGAAAAAAAAGAAAAAAAAGTTGTTTCAACCAAAATTGAAAAAAAAAATGAAGCAACTATTCAGTTGCCGAAAAATGGAGATATAGATCCAATTGAAACAAAAGAATGGCTAGAGTCTCTTTCTGCTGTTTTAGAAAAAGATGGAAAAAATAGAGCTCAATTTTTAATTAAGCAACTTATAGAACATTCTTATAAAGAAGGTTCAGATTTAGTATTATCTAGAAATACACCTTACATTAATACTATTAAGCCAGAGGAAGAGAAAAAATCTCCTGGAGATCAAAATTTAGAGAGAAAAATTAGATCTTTGATTAGATGGAATGCAGCTGCAATGGTTGTTAGAGCAAACAATAAAAACCCTGAACTAGGTGGGCATATTGGAACATTTGCTTCAGCAGCAACATTATATGATGTTGGAATGAATCATTTTTGGAGAGCAAAAAATAATAAATTTGGTGGTGATTTAATTTATTTTCAAGGACACAGCGCACCAGGCATGTATGCTAGAGCTTTTCTTGAAGGAAGAATAAATGAAAAAGAACTAGATCATTTTAGACAAGAAATTAAACCAGGTGGTTTATCATCATATCCCCATCCATGGCTAATGCCAAAGTTTTGGCAATTTCCAACAGTTTCGATGGGACTTGGACCAATAATGTCAATCTATCAAGCAAGGTTTAATAAATATTTAATTAATAGAGGACTGCTAAAAGATGAAGGAAGAAAAATTTGGTGCTTTTTAGGAGATGGTGAAACTGACGAACCTGAATCTTTGGGTGCTATAGGTTTAGCAGCAAGAGAAAAACTAGATAATTTAATTTTTGTAGTAAATTGTAATCTTCAAAGATTAGATGGACCAGTAAGAGGAAATGGAAAAATCATTCAAGAACTGGAAGGAATATTTAGAGGAGCCGGCTGGAATGTGCTTAAAGTTATCTGGGGTTCTTATTGGGATCAACTGTTAGCTAAAGACAACTCTGGTCTGTTAATTAAAAGAATGGGAGAGGCATTTGACGGCGAGTATCAAGCCTTTAAAGCAAAGAGTGGAGCTTATGTAAGAGAGCACTTTTTTGGAAAATATAAAGAGCTACTAGATATGGTTTCTCAAATGACAGACAAAGATATTTGGAAACTTAACAGAGGTGGACACGATCCACACAAAGTTTATGCAGCATATCATTCTGCAATGGAAAACAAAGGAACACCAACAGTAATATTAGCTAAGACTATTAAAGGTTATGGAATGGGCAAATCAGGAGAAAGCATAAACACAACCCACCAACAAAAGAAATTAGATGAAGAAGATCTTTTATATTATAGGGATAGATTTGATGTTCCTTTAACAGACGAACAAGTAAGAAATGTTCAATATTATAAACCAAAAGAAAACTCACCAGAAATAAAATATTTAAAAAAATGTAGAATTAAGTTAGGAGGTCATCTACCCGAAAGATCTTCATTTGCAAAAGCAATAAAATCTCCTCCACAAGATATATTTAGTAAAATGAAGGAATCTACAGGAGATAAAGAAATGTCTACGACAATGGTATTGGTTAGAATGCTAACAAATCTCATAAGAGATAAGAATATAGCTCCAAGATTAGTTCCAATTATTCCAGACGAAGCAAGAACTTTTGGAATGGAGGGATTATTCAAAAAAATAGGAATTTATGCTCATGAGGGCCAAAAATACGAGCCAGTAGACTCTGAACAACTGAGCTCTTATCATGAAGATATAAAAGGACAAGTTTTAGAAGAAGGTTTAACGGAAGCAGGAGCAATGTCGTCTTGGATTGCAGCAGGAACATCATATGTGAATCATGATATTTCAATGATTCCAATATATTTGTTTTACTCAATGTTTGGATTTCAAAGAACAGGAGATTTGGCTTGGGCAGCTGGAGATAATCAAACCAGAGGTTTTTTAATAGGTGCCACATCTGGCAGAACTACTTTAGCAGGAGAAGGTTTACAACACGGTGATGGACATAGCCATGTATTATCTTCAGTTATACCAAACTGCAAATCATACGATCCAACATTTGGTTATGAATTAGCTACAATTTTTAGAGAAGGGTTAAAAAGAATGTATGAGAAACAAGAAAATATATTTTACTATATTACAACTATGAACGAAAACTATCCTCATCCTGAAATGCCAAAAGAAAAAAGCACCGAAGAAGGAATTTTAAAAGGCATGTATCATTTTAAAGAATACAATAGAAATAAAAAAACAAAAATCCAACTATTAGGATCTGGAGCTATACTTAGGGAAATTATTGCTGCTGCAGAAATATTAGAAAAAGATTATAAAATAGATAGCAATGTATGGAGCGTTACAAGTTATAATGAACTTAGAAAAGAAGCAATGGAGGTAGAAAGATATAACTTACTCAATCCTGACAAAGAACCTAAAAAAAGTCATATAGAAAAATGTCTTTCTTCAACTGAAGGTCCAATAGTTTCGTCTTCAGACTATATAAGGCTAAACTCTGATCAAATTAGACCATTTATTAGAAAAAGTTTTTATTCATTTGGTACAGATGGATATGGAAGAAGTGATACAAGAAAAAATTTAAGAAAATTTTTTGAAGTAGATAGAGAACATATTGTTGCTTATTCTCTTAGTGTTTTAGCAAAAGAACAATTAATACCATCTAAATATGCAAAAGATGCAATGAAAAAGTATAATATAGATTCAGACAAACCAATTCCTACAAAATTATAAATTATGTCTGAAAATAAAAAAATATTTACAACACCAAAAATTAGAAAATTTGCAAGAGAGCTTGGCGCAAATATATCTGAAATTGAAGGATCTGCAAGAGCAGGCAGAATAACCGAAGAAGATGTAAAAAATTTTGTAAATAAAAATTTAAATAAACCACAAGCAAAAGGAGAGACTCAGGTAAAATCAGAATTCAATCATTCTGATTTTGGAGATGTAGAAATAATTGATATGCCCAGAGTAAAAAGATTAGCAGCCCCACATCTTTCAAATTCTTGGAATACAATACCGCATGTTACTCATCATGATGAAGCAGACATAACAGAGCTTGAGGACTTCAGAGCAAAATTAACTGACACAGTTTCTGGAGATAAAATTAAAATTACACCTCTTGCATTTATAGCAAAAGCATTAACGAATAATTTAAAGAAATTTCCTACATTTAATTCTTCAATTGACAATATTAAAGATGGAAAAATTACTTTAAAAAAATATTTTCATATAGGTATTGCAGTTGATACTCCTCACGGTTTAATGGTTCCAAAAATTAGAAATGTAGATCAAATAAAAATAAAAGAAATAGCAGAAGAATTAAAAAATGTGAGTGAACTTAGTAGAAATTTAAAAATAAATAAAAAAGAATTTTTTGGAGGATCAATAACTATAACAAGCCTTGGCGGAATTGGAGGTACTTATTTTACACCTATAATTAATTATCCTGAAGTAGCAATTCTTGGAGTAGGTAGATCTTATAAAAAGCAAATTTTCATAAAAGATAAATTTCTTGTAAGAACAGTGTTACCAATATCACTTTCGTATGATCACAGAATAATAGATGGTGCAGAAGCAGCCAAGTTCTGCAATTCATTAAAAGAAAATTTAGGAAAGAATTTTGCCTACAATTTAGCCTTTTAATTTAATATATGTCAAAATCTTCATCATTAATTGCTGCTTTAATATGTGTATTTATTTGGGGCACTACTTTTATTGCTCAAGATACAGGCATGGAGTTTATTGGACCCTATGTATTTAACGGTGTAAGATTTTTTGTTGGTTTTTTAGCTCTAATTCCTCTTTTTTTAATATTAGAAAGAAAAAAGGTTAAATCTGAAATTTTAAAAGATAAAAAGTTTTTTATAATTAATTCTATGCTTATTGGCTTATTTCTTTTTTTTGGAACTGCATTACAGCAAATTGCTCTATTATATACTGACGTAGCAAATGCAGCATTTTTCACAATTTTTTATGTGCCAATGGTTCCAATAATTGTTTTTTATCTCTTTAAATCAAAAATTCATTGGAGTGTTTGGCCTTCAGTAATTTTTTGTGTAATGGGTGGTTATTTATTAACTGATTTTTATAATGCGACTGTACGTTTAGGAGACACATTAGTAATTTTAGGAGCATTATTTTGGAGTTTACATATTATATTTGTAGCAAGAGTAATTAAAATTTTTGATATACCAATTTTTATTGGAATGATTCAAACTTTTACCGTATCTATTTTGTCAATTCTTCTTGGAATTATATTTGAAGAAATTGTACTAATTAATATTTTAGCTCAAAAAGTACAAATTTTATATGCAGGAATTTTATCAGGAAGTATAGCGTTTGTATTGCAATTTTATGCGCAAAAAAATATTGCTCCCGCACCTGCAGCAATAATTTTTTCATTAGAGGGTGTAATTGCAACTATAGCTGCCTGGATAATTTTAAGCCAATATTTAAATATTAGTAATGTGTTAGGATGCATTTTTATTCTTATAGGTGTTATTTTTTCACAAATAATGCCAGAAGTTAAAAAAAGTTAATTATATATAATTAGAAAAATTATTATAGATAAAACAATTCTATATATTACAAAAAACTTTAATGAAAATCTTTTTGTGTAAATTAAAAAATATTTTATTGTTAGATAAGAAAAAATAAAAGATAATATAATTGAAATTATAAGAAAAAAATTAAATTCCACATTTTCATTCACTGCATCTTTTAAGGAAAGTACGCTTGCTCCCATTAAAGCTGGTATAGATAGGTAAAAAGAAATTTTTGTTGAATCGTGTCTATCAAAATTTAAAAACCTACCAGCAGTTATAGTTATTCCAGATCTACTTACTCCAGGAACAAGAGCAAGAATTTGCATTATTCCTATAATTAAAATATTTTTAATAGTTAAATTTTTTTCAATTTTTTTTTCAACTTTAAAAGTATCTGCAAAATACATTAATAAACCAAAAATTAATGTAGTCCATGCTATTATTTTTAGATTTCTAAATGAATCTATTATGCCTGTTGAATAAAAAATATACCCAATCAAGATCAGTGGAATTGAACCAATCAAAAGTAAATTGAATAATTTTTTATCATTTGTAATGTTCAATAATTCTTTTCTAAAATAAAATAGTATTGCGAGCAAAGATCCCAAATGTAAACCAACATCAAAAATTAAAGATTGATTTGAAAAATCAATAATTTTTGAAAATATTATTAGATGAGCCGAGGAACTAACTGGTAAAAATTCTGAAATTCCTTGAATAACTGATAAAATAAGAACTTCTAAATAATTTGAAATCATTTGAATTTATTTCTTCCTAAACAATATTACTCTAAAATAAAGCAATTCCATGAATGCATAACAGGAATGCAGTTTTATAAAAAACCTTATATAATCTCTTAAAAAGTAGTTTTTAAGGTCAGCACATATTACCTATTTATCTATTTGCCCTTACAAATTATGTTATATGTTTCATCTAATATGTCAGAAAAAATGCTTAAATTTGTAAAATTAGACCAACAAAATCCACCCAAAAGAGAAGTTTTAGATCGTAAAGAGGATTTTAATGAGATTTATAGGGAGTTTATTAATGAAAAAGCAAAAGAACAATCTAGCAGATGCTCTCAGTGCGGAGTTCCTTTTTGCCAAGTACATTGCCCTTTAAGCAATAACATACCTGATTGGTTAAAACTTACTGCCGAAGGAAGACTTAAAGAGGCTTATGAATTAGCAGAAAGCACAAACAATATGCCCGAAGTTTGTGGAAGAATTTGTCCACAAGATAGACTATGTGAAGGTAATTGCGTAATTGAACAATCAGGTCATGGAACAGTTACAATAGGGTCCATAGAAAAATTTATTACAGAAAATGCTTGGAAAAATAAATGGATAGAACCAATAAAAATTAAATTAGAAAAGAAAGAATCAGTAGGAATAATTGGAGCGGGTCCCGCAGGTCTTGCTTGTGCTGAACAATTAAGAAAACAAGGCTACCAAGTGACAATTTATGATAGGTATGATCGCCCAGGAGGCCTCCTTATATATGGTATTCCAAATTTTAAATTAGAAAAATTTGTAGTTGAGAGAAGAACAAATCTTTTAAAAAAGAGTGGTATTAAATTTATTCAAAATTTTGAAGTTGGAAAAGATGCAACATTAAATGAACTAAAAGAAAAACATGATGCCATTCTTATTGCTACTGGAGTTTATAAAGCCCGAGAAATAGAAATTCCCGGCGATGATCTAGAAAATATTTTTCCTGCAATGGACTTTTTAACTGCATCAAATAAAAAAGGTTTAGGAGATAAAGTTGAACAATTTGATAACGGAAAACTAAATGTAGAGGGAAAAGACGTAATTGTTATAGGAGGTGGAGATACAGCAATGGATTGCGTTAGAACTTCAGTTAGACAAAACGCAAAATCAGTAAAATGTTTATATAGAAGAGACAAAGAAAATATGCCAGGATCTGCAAGAGAGGTTTTTAACTCAGAGGAAGAAGGTGTTGAATTTGTTTGGCTATCAAATCCAAAAAAATTTAAAGGAACAAATAAAATTGAAAATGTATTGGTTGATAAAATGAAACTTGGTGATCCTGATGAAAGTGGAAGAAGAAAACCAATTATTGAAAATAATTCAGAGTTTATTCTTAAGGCAGATATAGTAATTAAAGCTCTTGGATTTGATCCAGAAGATCTTCCAAATCTGTTCAAAGAAAAAAACTTAAAAGTAAGTAGATGGGGAACAATTAAAGTTGATTTTGATACAATGGAAACAAATTTGCCAGGAGTTTTTGCAGCAGGAGATATTATAAGAGGAGCCTCTTTGGTTGTTTGGGCTATTAGAGATGGAAGAGAAGCGGCAACTTCAATTAAAAATTTTTTAGAAAAGAAAGAAAACAAAAAGGCAAAAGTTGCATAATGAAAAATTATAAAAAAAATTTAAAAATTTTAAAAAAAAATTATATTTATTCAAAAAGTATGGAGCATGACGCATGTGGAGTTGGTTTAGTTGCCTCTACAGATGGGAAAAAATCAAGAAAGATTGTAGAGTATGGAATTGAAGCTTTAAAAGCTGTGTGGCACAGAGGAGCTGTTGATGCTGACGGCAAAACAGGAGATGGAGCAGGTATTCGCGTTGAAATTCCTTATGATTTTTTTGTAGAAAAGATAGAAACCAAAGGACATAAACACGACAATTCTGAGATATGTGTTGGGATGATCTTTTTACCTAGAGATAATTTTAATGTTCAAGAAGACTGTAAGACTATTGTTGAAAAAGAACTTACTAAATCAAATTTTAAAATTTATGGATGGAGACAAGTTCCAATAAACACAAAGGTTTTGGGAGATAAAGCAAACAGCAATAGGCCCGAAATTACTCAAATACTATTTAAGCATAATGATAAAAATTTAATAGATAAAGAGTTAGAAATAAAACTTTATGAGATTAGAAGAAAAATTGAAAATGAAATTATAAAAAGCAACATAGAGGAGTTTTATATATGTTCTTTAAGTTCGAAGTCTATAATTTATAAAGGAATGTTTTTAGCAGAGGCATTGTCTGATTTTTATCCTGATTTAAATGACGAAAGATTTATATCAAGATATGCAATTTTTCATCAAAGATTTTCGACCAATACATTTCCAAGTTGGGATTTAGCACAACCTTTTAGAGCTATTGCTCATAATGGAGAAATAAATACTTTTAGAGGAAATTGTAATTGGATGAAAGTTCATGAAGATGAAATAGAAAGTCCACTTTTTGATAACATAGAGAATTTAAAACCAGTAATACAACCTGGAGCTTCTGACTCAGCAGCTTTAGATAATGTTTTTGAATTATTAAATATTTCAGGGCAACCTGCACCTTTAGCAAAATTAATGTTAATTCCAGATGCTTGGTCTAAAAAAAGTAAAATTTTATCCAGAGATCATCAAAAATTATTTAATTTTTTAAATAGTACAATGGAACCGTGGGATGGTCCTGCAGCAATAGCTGCTACAGATAATGAATGGGCAATAGTAGCTAACGATAGAAATGGCCTTCGACCTTTAAGGTATACTATAACAAAAGATAAGTTCCTTTTTGCAGGATCTGAAACGGGAATGATAGAACTAGATGAAAAAAAAATTATTTCAAAAGGAAGATTGGGTCCCGGTGAAATTATTGGAATAAGAATCAAAAAGGGTAAGGTTTTTAATAATAAAGAAATTAAAAATTATTTGGCTAAAGAATTTAAACATTTTAATAATCAAATTGTCGATTTAGACAAAAAAATTTCAATTGATAAGGAAAAATTTATTTTTTCTGGAGCAGACTTAAGAAAAAGACAACATGCTTTTGGAATAAGCATTGAAGACCTTGAAATGATTCTTCATCCAATGGCAGCGGATGCTAAAGAAGCAGTTGGTTCTATGGGAGATGATACTCCGCTTGCTGTTCTATCTGATAGATATAGACCATTGTACCATTTTTTTAGACAAAATTTTAGTCAAGTTACAAATCCTCCTATCGATTCATTAAGAGAAAATAAAGTTATGAGTTTGAAAACGAGATTTGGAAATTTAGGCAACATATTAAATTTTGATAAATTAACCAATAATAATATTTATGTTTTAGAAAGTCCTATTTTATCAAATTCACAATATGAAAAATTTATAAAATTTTTTGGAAAAAACTCAAAAACTATTGATTGCACTTTCTCTTATAACAATTCTCTGGCAGAATCTTTAGATAATATTATAAAAGAGTCTGAAATCGCAGTAAGACAAGGCGCAACGCAATTAATATTGACAGATATAACTGTGTCAGAAGAAAAAATTGCAATTCCAATGCTTTTATGTGTAGGTGCTATTAATAAGCATTTAATAGAAAAAAAATTAAGAGGATACGTTTCTATAAATGTGCAAACTGGAGAAGCCTTAGATACTCATTCATTTGCAACAATTTTAGGAGTTGGCGCAACTACCATCAATCCATATTTAGCTTTAGATAGCTTACATCAAAGATATGAAAAAAAACTTTTTGGAAAGTTTAGGTATGAAGAGTGCATTGAAAGATATATTAAATCAGTAAATTTTGGGCTTTTGAAAATAATGTCTAAAATGGGAATTTCAGTTTTGAGTTCTTATAGAGGTGGATGTAATTTTGAAGCCCTTGGATTAAGTCGAACAATTGTCTCAGAATATTTTCATGGCGTAACTTCAAAAATTTCTGGTATTGGATTAGTTGGTATAGAACATAAGATAAAAAATATTCATAAAGAAGCATTTCAGAACAATAATAATGTATTACCAATTGGAGGAATTTATAAATACAGAAAAAATGGAGAAACACATCAATATCAAGGTAAATTAATTCATTTACTTCAAAGTGCTGTAACTAATAATTCATTCGATACTTATAAAAAATATGTAAAAGGAATTTATGATCTTCCACCTATCAATTTAAGGGATTTGATTGATTTTAGAAGAAGATATTTAAAATCTTCAATAGATATTTCTGAGGTTGAACCAACAACAGAAATATTAAAAAGGTTTGGAAGTGGTAGCATGTCTCATGGCGCTTTATCAAAAGAAGCACATGAAACTTTAGCTATAGGAATGAATAGAATTAAAGGTGCCTCATGTAGTGGCGAAGGTGGAGAAGATGAAAAAAGATTCACTCCGTTAAAAAACAATGATAATGCAAATTCTAGAGTTAAACAAATTGCATCAGCAAGATTTGGTGTAACAATTAATTATTTAAATAATTGTAATGAGATAGAAATTAAAATTGCTCAAGGAGCAAAGCCTGGTGAAGGAGGACAGCTGCCAGGTTTTAAAGTAACTGATGAAATTGCAAAACTAAGATATTCCACGCCTGGAGTAACACTAATATCACCACCACCTCATCATGACATCTATTCAATAGAAGATCTGGCTCAATTAATTTATGATTTAAAACAAGTAAATCCAAAAGCTAGAGTAGCAGTTAAGTTGGTTGCATCATCGGGAATAGGAACAATTGCAGCAGGAGTTGCAAAAGCTAAAGCAGATATAATTCTAATCTCAGGTCATAATGGAGGAACGGGAGCTGCGCCACAAACAAGCGTGAAATATGTTGGAATTCCCTGGGAAATGGGATTGACCGAAGTTAATCAGATTTTGATTTTAAATAATTTGAGACACAGTGTTACTTTAAAAACTGATGGTGGAATAAAAACAGGTAGAGATGTTGTTATTGCTGCAATGATGGGTGCGGAAGAATATGGTATTGCAACTACCGCTCTTGTTGCAATGGGATGTATTATGGTTAGACAATGTCACTCTAATACTTGTCCAGTTGGAGTTTGTACTCAAGACGAAAAATTAAGAGAAAAATTTAGTGGTACTCCAGAAAAAGTTGTAAATTTATTTAAATTTATTGCAGAAGAAGTAAGAGAAATATTGGCTGAATTAGGCTTTAAAAAATTAAATGAAATTATTGGAAGAACAGATTTATTAAAACAAGTTAGTACCGGATCTTCAAATTTAGATGATTTAGATTTGCATCCACTTTTTATTTTGCCTGATCCAGGTAATTATAAAAGATATTGTGAAAAAAAAGATATTAATGAAATTCCTGATACTTTGGATCAAGAAATACTACCTGAAATCGAAGATAAAATTGGAAAAACAAATGTAATCGATAAAGAGTTTAATATAAAAAATATTCATAGGGCAGTTGGTACAAGAATATCTCACCATTTATTAAAAAAATATGACTATGAAAAGTTACAAGAAGATTTTTTAACTTTAAAGTTTAAAGGTTCAGCTGGACAATCATTTGGTGCATTCGGAATTAAGGGTTTAAAACTTTTACTTGAAGGCGATGCAAACGATTACGTTGCCAAAGGTCTGTCTGGTGCTTCGATTTCTATTAAATTACCAAGTGATAGTAATTTAATTTCAAATCAAAATACAATTATTGGAAATACAGTATTATATGGCGCAACATCAGGAAATTTATTTGCTTCAGGAAAAGCTGGTGAAAGATTTGCTGTAAGAAATTCAGGAGCAACTACAGTTATTGAAGGTTGTGATTCAAATGGTTGTGAATATATGACAGGTGGTGTTGCAGTTATTCTTGGACAAGTGGGGGATAATTTTGCAGCAGGTATGACAGGTGGAATGGCATTTATTTATGATGAGAAAAATGAATTTGAAAAAAAAGTTAATCCAGAAACAGTTGTTTGGCAAAGGTTAGAAACCGAATATTGGAAAAATTTATTAAAAAATTTAGTTCAGAAACATTTTAAAGAAACAAAATCAAAAATAGCTGAAAAGATTATTTCTGATTATAAAAATGAGATAAACTATTTCTATCAAGTATGTCCAAAAGAAATGTTAGATAAACTTGATAATCCGATAATGACCAAAGATAAGATTAATATTGCTATCTAAATATAATTAGAAATAATATTATTTAATTCCTTTGTAATTTTATTTAGATTTCTTTTTGATGAGAGGCTATGGTCACCATTTTTGACAATTAATAATTTTTTATTGGCGTTTTTAAAAACTTTAAGAACTTTTCTGGAATAATTTACTGGAACTACTTCGTCCTTTTTTCCATGAATCATTGTAACATAAATTTTATTTTTTATTTTTTTATTCAAAATTTTATTTTTTCTTCCATCCTTAATTAATTGATATGTAATAGGATATTCATAGTTTCCATGCTTTAAATAGTAAATTCCTTTTTTTTTAATTTCACTTTTAATTTTATTGTTAAATTTTTTCCACATTAAATTTTCTAAAAATTCAGGTGCAGATCCTATGCCTAAAAAACCTAAAATTTGATTATGAAAAAATTTAAATTGATTTAAAGATATCCAAGAACCCATGCTTGAACCAATCAGAATAAATTTATTTTTTTTTATAATTTTCTTAATTAATATTTTTACTTCTTTTGTCCATTTACTAATATTTCCGTGAGTAAATTTACCTGAGGATTTTCCATGTCCAGAATATTCCACAGCAAGAAAACCTATTTTTTTTTTGCTACAATAATTTAATATTTTTTTTGGCTTATCTCCCTCTAAATCAGACATAAATCCATGAAGAAAAACAACATATGGCTTTTTTTTGTATTTATTGATCAAATACCTAATTTTCTTGGATGAGGATATTTTTAAAAATTTATATTTCTTCATTAAAGTTTATCTGAGTAAATTCTTAATATATAATTCTATCAAATGTCATCTAAATTAAAAGTTTTACAGGTTATTCCAAAATTAGGTTATGGAGGAGCTGAAACTGGATGTTATGATTTAGCTCATTATTTGCATGAACAGAATGCTAAATCTTATATAGTTACAAGCGGAGGTCCTTTAATAAAATACATAGATAAAAAAAAAGTAAAATTAATAAGACTACCTGTTCAAAGTAAAAATCCCATTCTTATTTTTTTAAACTCAATTATTTTGACAATTATTATTTTGTTTTCTGGAATAAATATTGTTCATGCCAGAAGCCGTGCTCCTGCATGGGCATGTTTAATTGCTTGTAAGATCACTAGAAGAAAATTTGTAACAACATTTCATGGAACTTATAATTTTAGTAATTCAATTAAAAAATTTTATAATTCTGTTATGGTAAAATCTGACTTGATAATTGCTGGGTCAAACTTTATTTTTTCTCATATAAATGAAAATTATTCTAATTATATAAATAAGAATCAAAAACTTTTAACTATTTTTAGAGGTATAAACTTAGATTATTTCGATTCAATTAAAATAAAAAGTGATGATGAGTCAAAACTTATGAATGAATGGAAAATAGATAAAACTTTAAGTTTTTATCAAAAAAAAATTATTCTTTTTCCTGGTAGACTTACTTCGTGGAAAGGCCATGAAATGTTTATTGAATCTTTAAATATATTTAAACAAAAGAATCCTGAAAAGTTATTTCTTGCAATTATTTTAGGAAGCGATCAAGGAAGAAAAATATATAAAAAAAAAATTCAAAGACTTGTTGAACAATACAGATTAATTCAAGACATAGTATTTATAGATAACTTTAAGAATATGCCTTTAGCATATAAAATTTCTGATATTGTTACTTCTTGTTCTATCGAGCCAGAATCTTTTGGCAGAGTAGCTGTAGAGGCGCAAGCAATGAAAAAAGTAATATTAGCTAGCGATATTGGTGGATCAAAAGAAACAATAATTGACAATAAAACTGGTTTTTTATTTAAAGCAGGAGATATAATTGCTTTAAGCGATAAACTATCCCATATATTTGAATTAGATGAATCAACGTTGAAAGCTATGGGTAATGAAGGTAGAAAAAATGTAATTAGTAAATTTAATGTTGATAAAATGTGTTTTTCTACTTATTCAGAGTATAAAAAGCTAATTTCATAATGCCAAATATTAAATTACCTGACGGAAATTCTATTAATTTTAAAAAAAAAATTACAGGGCTACAAATAGCAGAGAAGATTAGTAAATCTCTTTTAAAACAAGCTTTGGTAATTAGTGTTGATGGAAATTTAAAAGATTTAAATTATGAAATAAATAAAGACTGTTCGGTTAAAATTCATACTGCAAAAGATAGGGAAGGACTAGAAACAATAAGACATGATACAGCTCATATTTTAGCAATGGCTGTACAAGAACTTTTTCCTGGAACACAAGTTACCATTGGCCCAGTAATCGATGACGGATTTTATTATGACTTTGCAAGAAAGGAGCCATTCACTGAAGAGGATTTAAGAAAAATTGAAAAAAAAATGCTCCAAATTGTTGAGAGGGATGAGCCAACTCATAGAGAAGTTTGGAAACGCGATGAAGCCGTTAAACACTTTAAAAAAGCTGGAGAAGTTTATAAGTCCGAAATAATTAAAGATATACCAAAAGATGAAGAGGTTTCAGTTTACTTTCACGGAAAATGGCATGATTTATGTAGAGGACCTCATTTAATGTCTACTGGAAAAATAGGAAAATATTTTAAACTAATGAAAGTTTCAGGTGCTTATTGGAGAGGTGATTCCAATAATGAAATGCTTCAAAGAATTTACGGAACTAGTTGGTCAACACAGAAAGATTTAGATGATTATTTAAATAGAATTGAAGAAGCAGAGAAGAGAGATCATCGAAAGCTAGGAAAAGAGATGGATTTATTTCATTTCAGAGAAGAGAGTCCAGGTTCTGTTTTTTGGCATGAAAAGGGATGGAATTTATTTCAAAAATTAATTTCTTATATGAGAAGAAAAC
>CAZAGV010000013.1:0-22617 GCA_964484975.1 uncultured Candidatus Pelagibacter sp. | reverse complement strand
ACATTAAAACAAAATTATTAACGTTAAAAAAAGTAGGACTCGGATATATAAAAATTGGTCAACAAGCTACTACTTTATCTGGTGGAGAAGCTCAGAGAATTAAGTTAGCTAAAGAATTATCAAAAAGATCAACTGGTAGAACAATGTATATACTAGATGAACCAACTACTGGTTTGCATCAACATGATATAAAAAAACTATTAGAAATTTTACAAGCTTTTGTTGCGACTGGAAACACTGTTGTAGTTATTGAACATAATTTAGATGTAATAAAAACAGCTGACTATATTGTCGATATGGGCCCAGAAGGTGGAATTAAAGGTGGCCAAATAATCGCTGAAGGAAAACCTGAGGAAATTTGCAATATAAAAGAAAGTTATACAGGACAATTTCTCAAAAATATCTTGACTAACAAATATAAAAAAACTGCTTAATAAAGTCTTTTTATTAGTGTATAAAATCTATAAACATGAGTGATTTTTTTAGTTCATTATCAAAAGTAATACACGCTTCTATAATTTTAGCAGTGGTTTTGTTTTTATTTTTATCTTTTGGAAATGGTGGTTTTTCAATTGATCAACTTTTTTGGAGTTGGTTATTTAGATATTTCCATGTTGTTGCTGGAGTAATGTGGATTGGTTTGTTGTGGTATTTTAATTTTGTTCAAGTACCAAATATGTCAAAAATAACTGATGAACAAAAACCAGCTATTACTAAAATTATAGCGCCAGCAGCACTATTCTGGTTTAGATGGGCTGCATTTGCAACTATAGTCACAGGATTAATCGTAGCATATCTTAATGGATACTTTCATGAAGCTATGACTCTTGGCATAGGAAGTGGTGGCGGAAAATATACAGCTATTGGTATAGGTATGTGGTTAGGCTTAATTATGGCTTTCAATGTTTGGTTTATAATTTGGCCAAATCAAAAAAAGGTTTTGGGTATAGTTGAAGCAACACCTGAAGAAAAACCAGTTGCAGCAAAAAAAGCATTAGTTGCATCAAGAACCAACACTCTTCTCTCACTACCAATGTTATTAACAATGGTAGCAGCACAAAATTTATATTAATTTTATTCTTTATCTTCTTTTAGAATAGTTTTTTGAGAAACATTCAAAGTTACTAAAATAGGGTTAGCTATATATATAGAAGAATATGTGCCAATTATTACTCCCAATATCATTGCAAAAGAAAAACCCTTAAGTATAGCGCCACCAAATATGAATATAGATGTTAAAGCAAGCAATGTTGTTACTGATGTTATTAATGTTCTAGACAGTGTTTCATTAATTGAAATATTTGTAATTTCATAAATTTTAATATCAGAAAATTTTTTTAAATTTTCTCTTACACGATCAAAAATTACAACGGTGTCGTTCATTGAATAACCAACTATGGTAAGTACAGCTGCTACTATAGATAAATTGATTTCAAGATTTAACAAAGAAAATAATCCTAGTGTTATTATTATATCATGAAATAATGCAGCTATGGCTCCAAGACTAAACTGCCATTCAAATCTAATCCAAATATATATTAACATAGCTCCTAATGATAATGCGATGGCAATAACACCAGATTTTAACAACTCGGCACTTACCTTAGGTCCAACACTTTCAACTCTCCTAAATTCAAAAATGTTTCCAATGTCTTTTTTTAATTCAATTTTAATATTTTCAATAAAATTTTCATTGGTAGATTGTTTTTTTTCAAATTTAACAACATAATCATTGTCATTGCCAAATTTTTTAACCGTAACATCTCCAAGATTTAAATTATTAAATGATTTTCTTAAATCTGAAATACTTAAAGTTTTGTCTAAACTTCTAATTTCAATTAAAGTGCCACCCTTAAAATCTACTCCATAATTCAAACCTTTAAATATCAAAAACAATAATGAAATTAATATTAAGGATAATGACAAAATATTAAATTGTTTATAAAATTTATTAAAAGGAATATTTATTTTTTCCATTATATTAATTTTTCCTTATCTTTGTTTTTAATGACATATAATGAGGTCATTAATCGTGCTATAAAATATACTGAAAATAAAGTAGTCAAAATTCCCACTCCTAAAGTTAAAGCAAACCCTTTTACAGGGCCTGATCCTAGAATAAATAATATTATTGCTGCTATTAAAGTTGTAACATTAGCATCCAAAATTGTTGATCTAGATTTCAAATATGCACTATCGAATGCAAGAATTTTGTTATTTTCATATTTAATTTCTTCCTTAATTCTCTCAAAGATTAATACATTTGCATCTACTGCCATTCCAACGGTCAAAATTATTCCCGCGATTCCTGGAAGAGTTAATGTAGCTTCAAATAGAGTTAATACACCTATCAACAATAATAAATTTGATATTAATGTTATATTAGCAATTAACCCAAAAATTTTATATTTACCAAGCATAAAAAGTACAACTAAAACAAAACCAATGATTAAAGATAATATTCCAGCATTTATTGAATCTTGTCCTAAATCTGGACCAACTGTTCTTTCTTCAATAATTTTCATTGGGGCTGGTAAAGCTCCAGATCTTAAAAGTAATGCTAAATCTGTAGCTGTTTGAAATGTAAAGTCACCAGTTATTTGGCCAGATCCACCAATTATTGGCTCTACAATATTTGGGGCACTAATAATTTTTCCATCTAATATAATAGCCAATCTTTTTCCAACACCTGAAGATGTAGCTTTTGCAAATTTTTTTGCTCCTACTCTATCAAGACTAAAAGAAACAACAGTTTGGTTTGATTGATTATCCATTCGAGGCTGTGCATCAACTAAGTTATCACCACTAAGTATTATTCTTTTACTTATTATTGCAAAGTCAGTTCCATCTTGAAAAAAGATTTTTTCAGTACCAAAACTTTCTTCTTCATTTTGAGTAACAAATCTAAAAGTAAGGTTAGCAGTCTTACCCAATAGAGTTTTAATTCTATCTGGACTGTCTAAACCTGGAAGTTCAACTAGTATTCTGTCATTTCCTCTTTTAAGAATATTTGGTTCATTTGTTCCAATTTCATCGACTCTTCTTCTAACAATTTCAATTGCTTGATCTTGCGATGATGATTTTAATTGAACTAATCCATATTTTGAAAATTGTAGAGTTATAACGTTTGAATCCCAAACTTCAGATTGTTCTAAATCAAATTCATGAGTTTTAAATCTTTCATAATAAGGGTTAATTACACTTTCTTTATCTTTCAACAAAGACAAAACTTTTTCTAATGAAGTTTTATCAACTACAAAGGAAATTTTTTTATTATCTACTATTTTAATATTGGTTGGAATAATGCCATTTTCTTTAAAAAAATTTTTAAGTGAAGAAATTTTATTTTGTAATTTTTGTATTATTACAGGATCATTATCTATCTCTAAAAGCAAATAAGAACCGCCTTGTAAGTCTAAGCCAAGATTTATATTTCTGTTAAAAAAATTATCATCAAATTTTGTGAAGTTAGATATCGAAAAATATGAAAGTATTATAGTAAAAATTATGACTGAAATAATCTTTAATTTTGAAAAGTATAACACTTAATTTTAATGTTATTTTTTTGTTTCGGTATTATTTACTAATGCTTGTATTCCTGTGGATTTAACAACCTCTACTTTTACATTTTCTGATATTAAAACTTCAACCTTATCGTTATCTATTATTCTTTCAATGGAACCAACAATTCCACCTGATGTGACAACTTTGTCTCCTCTTTTTAAGTTTTCAACCATTAACTTGTGCTCTTTGACTTTTTTTTGTTGAGGCCTTATTAAAAAAAAGTAGAAAATAACAAAAATTAAAATTAGCGGTATAAATTGCCCTATTCCTGATCCTGACATAAAATCCTTTGTAAATTAAAAGTTTTCTATACTATCTAAGTTATTAAAACAACTCTAAATATTTGAAATTTTTTCTAAATTATTCATGTATGGTTTTAGAATCTCTGGAATAGTTATTGATCCATCAGAATTTTGATAGTTTTCTAATATTGCTATAAGAGTTCTTCCAACAGCTAAACCGCTGCCGTTAAGTGTACCAACAAAAGTGGTTTCGTTATTTTTATTTTTATATCTTGCCTTCATTCTTCTAGCTTGGAATGACCCACATGAAGAGCAACTTGAAATTTCTCTATATTTTTTTTCTGAAGGTATCCATACTTCTATATCATAAGTTTTTTCAGCACTAAAACCCATATCACCAGTAGATAAAACTATTTTTCTATAAGGCAATTTAAGCTTTTCCAATATCGAAGTTGCACAATTTGTCATTCTTTCGAGTTCATCTAGGCATTTATCATTTTCGACAATACTAACTAGTTCAACCTTGTAAAATTGATGTTGTCTAATCATACCCTTAGTATCTTTTCCGTAACTACCTGCTTCTTTTCTAAAGCAAGGAGTTGAAGCTACCAAACGCATAGGTAGATCTTTAATATTTAAAATTTGGTCTCTTACCACGTTAGTTAATATGACTTCAGCTGTAGGAATTAAAAATTTTCTACCACCTTTTTCATCGACTTTAATTTCGAATTGATCATTTTCAAATTTTGGCAACTGTCCAGTACCAAACATTGATGAATAGCTTGCCATTAGTGGAGGAGATATTTCTTTATAGCCATTCAATTGAGTATGTGTATCAAGCATAAAATTTGTTATAGCTCTTTCTAATAAAGCAAGTTGACCTTTTACAAAAACAAATCTTGAACCAGTAGTTTTTGTAGCTAAATCAAAATCTAACATTTTTAAATTTTCTCCTAATTCATAATGAGATTTAGCTTTAAAACTAAATTTATTTATTGTACCTGATTTTAAAATTTCTTTATTAAAATTTTCATCAACACCAATTGGAACATCTTCTAAAGGTAAATTAGGAATCGAAGACAATAAATCATCTAATTTATTTTTAATCAAAGACTGTTCTTTGTTAATAGTTAATATTTTTTCTGATATTTCTTTTGATTTTGCAAATAATGACTTATCTTGTTTTTTTGATATTTCTTTTTTTTTTTGTTCTAAAGTTTCTTTTTCTTGAATAACTTTTCTATTATTTTTATCGAGATCTAAGATTTGATCTAAATCTATTGTAATATTTCTTGATTTAATTATATTTTTAAAATTATCAATATTGTTTCTTATATCTTTAATATTATGCATTTTTTTCTGTACTTTTTTTTTCTATAAATTTTACTGATATAATAGAGAATTCATATAATAATAATAAAGGTATTGCTAAACCTATTTGCGTAACTGGATCAGGTGGTGTTAAAACAGCAGCTGTAGCAAATATAATCACAACTACATATTTACGTCTTTGTTTTAAAAATTGTGAATCAACAACACCAATTCTTGCCAACAAACTCAGAACTACTGGTAATTGAAAGCTTAAACCAAAAGCAAAAATCAATTTCATTACTAAAGATAAATATTCATTAACTTTTGCTTCTAGTTGAATAGGAAGTGTGGTGTTTAAGCCTGAACTTTCAAAAGAAAGAAAAAATTTTATAGCTAATGGCATTATTAGATAATATACGAGCATACCTCCTAATAAAAAAAGTATTGGAGTTACTACAAGATATGGCATTATAGCTGATTTTTCATCTTCATAGAGACCTGGTGCAATAAATTTCCATATTTGGATTAAAATAATAGGGCTAGTAAAAAAAAATGCTGCAAAAAAAGAAACTTTTAAATAGGTAAGAAAAGTTTCTTGTAGGGCTGTAAAAATAAGTCTTCTATTTAGATCATCATTTTTTACAGCTTGTGCATAAGGATCTACAAGAAAGCCGTAAATATATTCAGAAAAATAATAACAAATAACAAATAATATTGATAAAAAAATTAATGAGTGGATTAATCTTTTTCTAAGTTCGACTAGATGACTAAAAAAACCACCTTCAGTCTGATTTTTGTTCATCCTTATCCTTTTTTGTATTTACATTAATGTCTTCATTTAAGTTTTTCTCAAAAGAATCTTCGGTAATTGAGCTAACTTCATTTTGAACATTATTAACATATCTTTTTATGCTACCAAGCCATGATCCAACTTTTTTTAACATTAATGGAAAATCTTTTGGTCCAACAATAATAATCGCAACAGCAACAATAATTAAAATTTCAAACCAGCCAATTGTTGGCATTTGAATTACTCTTTTTTATCTATATCTTGATTTTCAGAGGTATCTTGATTTTCAGAGATATTTTTCTGACTGTCCTCTTCATTAACATCGGAGGCCATACCTTTTTTAAAACTTTTTATTCCTTTGGCAACATCACCCATTAAACTAGAAATTTTTCCTCTACCAAAAAGAAGTACTACTAGTATAACTACTACTGCTATTTGCCAAAAACCTATGCTCATATAAGTGTTATAAACATATTATATAATAATTAAAGTTATTTTTTTTTGTCATTATCATTATTAAGTGTGCTACTAAGCATTTCATCAATATCAGTGTATATATCTTCCTTTTTTTCCTCTTGCTTTTCCTTATAAAATTTACCAGTTCCAAAAATAGTTGAATCAACATTTGTTGTATCGATAAGACCAGCGACACCAAGTTCATCTATTGTTGGAAGATCCGATAGTTTTTGTAAGTTAAAATGACTTAAAAATTCATCGGTAGTACCATATTGAATAGGTTTTCCTGGAACATCTTTTCGTCCTTGTATTCTAACCCAGTTTAATTCCATAAGAATTTCAAGAGTATTTGTTCCAAAAGCTACTCCGCGAATTTCTTCAATTTCTGCTCTAGTTACTGGTTGATGATAAACAATTATTGATAAAGTTTCTACAGCAGCTTTTGATAATTTCTTTTCTACAGTTTTTTGTTCAGACATTAGCACAGATAATGTATCAGAAGTTCTAAAAGACCATTTTTTAGAAATGCAAACTAGATTGATGCCTCTATTTTTATAAATATTTTGTAATTTGTTAAGTATATTTAAAACATTAACTTTTTTTGGTACTTTAGATTCAATAGCATCTAAACTCAAAGGTTCGGCAGCCGCAAATAAAATTGCTTCAATTTCTTTTTCACCATCACTCAGCGACAAAGGAAAATTTACAATATTATTTTTTTTTAGTTTTTTCATTTATTTTCCTTAATAAAAATATCATCAAATAAATTATTTTGCTTTATAGATATGTTTCCTTCTTTAGCAAGCTCCAAAGATCCAGCAAAAATTCCAGCTCTACTAGTTCGTTTATAATTTTTTGATTTAGAAAAATTTACAGGAAGTAATTCTTCAATATTTTTCCAATCATTTAGATTTCCAAAAAACTCTTTGATTCTCTTGATTCCTTCTTCTGTAGTAAATACTGGGAGTTTTGGAATATTCATTTTTTGAAATTCTCTTGACATAATTATTGATGAATAAGATTTAAAAATTTCAAACATAGTAAGAGAATATTTTGTGCTATATATAGACTTTATTTTTCCACTAATTCCTCTCATAAAAATATCTTTTCCTAGTCTTTTTCTTTTTAACATTTGATCAGATAAAAGTCTTATTAGTTCAAGTTTTTTTAGTTGAAGTTTAAGTTTTTCAGCTACCTCTAATGCTTTAAATTCTTCTTCATCTGTATCTGGTAATAATAGTTTAGATTTCAAATAAGTTAACCATGTAGCCATCAATAAATATTCTGAGGCTAAATCTAAATTAATTTTCTCATTTGATTTAATAAACTCAAGAAACTGATCAACCAGAATTGTAATAGAAATTTTTTCTAGATCAACTTTTTGAGATTTTGCTAAATCTAATAAAACTTCCAAAGGTCCATTAAAATTATTAAGATTTACATTAAATGAAAGAGAATCGTCCATATTTTCTATTATCTAATTATATTCATTAATTGCGACGTTTTTTTTATAACAAAGTCACTTAATAATGGAGAGTTTTTAGCAACAGTTAACATTTCTTTATATTTTCCATTACAATGTAAAACTAAATTACAACCTGCATTAAAAGCTTGAGTTGTATTTTTTGATATTGAATATTTTAAAGCTTTCATTGATATATCATCAGACATTATTAAGTTTTTAAATCCTATTTTTTTCCTGATTATATTTATAATTTTTTTTGAATGAGTAGCAGTATTTTTTTTATCTATAGAAGTGTAAACTATATGTGCAGTCATAGCTAAGTAAGAATTTTGTTTTTTAAAAGGAAAGAAATCTATTCTATTTAATAATTCGATATTATGATTAACTATAGGTAATCTATTATGACTATCAACTTTGGACAATCCGTGACCAGGAATATGCTTTACAACTGTGCCTATGTTATTTTCATGAAATTTATTTATACAAATTTTACCTAATTTTGAAACTTGTGAAGGGTTAGAAGAAAAAGATCTATTCCCTATAACATTATTTGTAATTTTTCTTCTAACATCAAGAACAGGTACAGTATTTATGTTAATGCCTAGCAAATTTAACAAGTAAGAAATTTGTTTGACGTAAATATTGTAATAAATATAAAATTTTTTTTTATCTTTTGAAAATAAGTTATTAAAAAATTCTGCTGAAAAAATTGAATTATCAATAAATTTATTTAATCTTGATACTTTACCGCCTTCTTCATCTATTAAAATTGGATAGTTTTTGTCCTTAAATAATTTTTTAATATGAGTAGTTAATTCCTGAGTCTGGTAAATAGTTTTAATATTTCTAGAAAACAATATAATTCCCCAAGGTTTATATTTTTTTAAAAAAAAAATTTCTTTTTTTGTCAATTTGCTGCCTTTGATGCCTGTAATAAAACTTCTCCTTTTATTGATCATTTTAACAATTCCCAAAAATGGTATTTTTTTTTGTCCTTATTTTTTTGATATTCAACATACTCAATTACATCATTTGTATCACTTTTTAATATAACAAGATTTTCAGAAAAAATATTAATTTTTTCTTCTATTAAGTTTAATGATCTGTAAGATTTTTTTTTATATTCATCTGAAAAATAATATCTTGAAATAAAAAAAATAAAAAAAAATATTATTAATATGTAAAAAACATATTTCAGTTCTTTAATCATCACATTTTTTCTGGAGTATTAACTCCTAATATATTCATGCCTAATTTAATTACTATTGAAATAGCTTTTAAAAATGCGATTTTATCATCAGAGATTTTATTATTTTTATCAATGAATCTTTTATTTATATCGCCTTTACCTTTATTCCAATAAGAATGAAACTCTGAAGATAATTCATATAAATAAACTGGTATTCTATGAGGCTCTAATTTATTAGAAGCAGTTTCCAAACATCTTGGCCATTCAGAAATTTTTTTTAAGATTTTTATTTCATCATTTGTATAGTTGTAATTCTGATTTTTAATTTTTAAGCTATCATTAATATTTAAATTAATATTTCTAAATACTGAACAAATTCTAGCATAGCAATACTGAACATAATACAGTGGATTATCTTTAGATTTTTCTTTTACTTTAGAAAAATCAAAATCAAGTTCAACATCATTGCTTCTACTTAACATTATAAAGCGAGTTGCGTCTTTCCCTACTTGACCAATTAAATCTTCAACTGTTATGTAATCACCTTTTCTTTTGGACATTTTAAATGGTTTGCCGTCTTTAATTAATTTTACTAACTGACTTACTTTGCAAGATAATTTGTTTTTTTCTCCTGAAATAGCTTCAACTACTGATGTAATTCTTTTTATATATCCAGCATGATCTGCGCCCAAAATATTAATCAACTTATCAAATTTTCTGTTTATTTTTGTATTATGGTAAGCAACGTCACTTGCAAAATAAGTCCAACTTAAATCACTTTTCTGTAGCGCTCTATCTTTATCATCACCAAAATCAGTTGATCTAAATAATAATTGTTCTCTTTCAGACCAATTATTTTGCTCCTCACCTTCTGGGGCCTTAATTTTACCCGTATAAACATGTTTAGATTTTTTAAGTTTTTCAATTACTTTTTCAACTTCATTATCATTAACTAAATTTGTCTCACTTATAAAATTATCATGCTTAATTCCAAGGTCATTTAGATTTTTTTTAATTAAATTTAAAGATTCATTAACTGAAAGTTTTTTTAAATGTTCTTCGATATCATTGAAGTCTTCAAAGTTTATATTTTTGTTATTTTTAATAATGTCATTGGCAATATCTTTTAAATAATCACCTGGATAAAGATCTGGATTATCTAATGGAAATTTTTCATTGTAAAGTTTTTCTCTAATTCTTAAATAAACAGAATGATTAAAATGAGAAATTTGATTACCATAATCATTAACATAATATTCACATTCAACGGTATTTTGGTTAAATTTCAATAGATTTGAAATCACATCACCTAAAATAGCACCTCTACAATGACCAACATGTAAAGGGCCTGTCGGATTGGCGGAGACAAATTCTACTAAATATTTTTTTTGTTTTTTATTTGATGAACCATAATTATTTCGCAAACCAATTAGATTATTTGTAAAATTACTCCAATAATCTTTATTGAATTTAATATTAATAAACCCTGGTTTAGCAAAAGATATTTCTTCAATACTTTTATCTTCCTTTTTTATGAGATCGATTAAAATTACTGCTAAATCATTTGGCGATTTATTATTAGGTTTTGCAAGAACCATGGAAACATTTGTAGATATATCAAAATCAATTTTAGGTGGGGTTGAATCAACATTAATACTATTCAAATTATCAGGAAGTATTAACAGGTTATCATTTTCAGCTTTCTTGATAATTGAAATTATTTTATTTTTATATTCTTCAAATATATTCATTTTAATGATTTATAAATATTTATTGCAAATCGATCGGTCATACCAGAAATATAGTCAGCTATAGATCTATATTTATTATGTTTAATTGGTGAAAATGTCAAAAATTTTTTAGGTTTATTTGATATTTCTTTAAACAATTTTTCAATTATTCTTCTACCTTCATTATTCTTTTTTAAAACTTTATTATTTTTATACATTTTAAAGTTTAAAAAATCTCTTATTTCATTAACTATGTTTTCATAATCAAAAGAAAAACAAACAAGTCTATTTTTAGATTTATAAACATCATTTAATTTATTAATTTTATTAATTTTAAAGTTTATTAAAGAATTTTTTATTAAATCTTTAACCATAAGATTAATAGAATCTCTGACCATTTGATAAATTAAAATTTTATTATTAACTTTTTTAAACTTTGATGAATAACTTTTTAATATTTCGTTAAAAAAATTAATTTCTTTTAACTCATTAATTTTAAAAATATTTGCATTAAACCCATCTTGAATATCATGATTGTTGTAGGCAATATCGTCTGAGATAGAAGCAATTTGAGCTTCGATTGAAGGGTAAGATTTTAAATCAATTTTATTTTTTAAATTTTTAAGTCCAATCAAATTTTCAACATCAGTGTCGTCATAATGAGGACCGTTATGTTTTAAAAGACCATCCAATGTTTCTACGGTTAAATTTAAACCTTTAAATTTTACGTATTTATTTTCTATAAACATTACTATCCTTAAAGTCTGTAAATTATGATCAAATCCACCATGTTTGTTCATGCATTCATTTAATGCCTCCTCTCCAGCATGACCAAAAGGTGTGTGACCAAGATCATGAGCCAGGCTTAAAGTTTCAGTTAAATCATCATTTAAATTTAGATAGTGTGATATTGTTCGTGCAATTTGGGCAACTTCGATAGAGTGTGTAATTCTAGTTCTGTAGTGATCCCCCTCTGTATTAACGAAAACTTGTGTTTTGTGTTTTAACCTTCGAAATGCCGTACTATGAATAATTCTATCTCTATCTCTTTGAAATGGGGATCTATAGGGTGAATTAGGCTCATTTATAAGTCGACCTTTGCTTTTAATAATTCCTATTTTTTTATAGTTTTTCATTCTTTAAAAATGACAATTTAAAATTATATTAGTAATATCAGTCTTATATGATGATTAAAGAAATTAAATTTACCGATAATGCATTAAAACAGATTAATGCAATGCTATCAAAAAAAGATAAAGGATTTTTTTTTAGAATCGCTATTAAAGGTGGTGGCTGTTCTGGTTTTCAGTATGATTTTTCATTTGATAATAAACAAGATGAAGATGATCTTAAACATGAAAACATATTAATAGACAAAAAATCAGCTGAACTATTAAAAGGATCTGAAGTTGATTATGTTAAAGAATTAATCGGGGATAATTTCAAAATCAGCAATCCACAAAGCAAATCTTCTTGTGGTTGTGGTGTTTCTTTCTCACTTTAATGATCATCAGTTCCTGGAATGTTAATTCAGTAAGAGCTAGAATTGAAAATATAAAAGAATATTTAAATAAATTTTCACCAGATATATTAATGATGCAGGAAATAAAAACTCCTGACGAAACTTACCCTTATGATGATATTTCAACTCTTAAGTATGAAAATTATGTTTTCGGACAAAAAAGCTATAATGGAGTAGCAATAATATCAAAGAAAAAATTAGGTGGTATTAAAAATGATATATTTAAGGATAAAAATAAACAATCAAGAATAATAACCGCTGAAGTAAAACATAAGAAAAAAACTATAATATTAATTAACATTTATACACCAAACGGCAATCCTGTAGATACAGAAAAATATACATATAAACTTTATTGGTTGGATAGTTTAATTAAAAAATTAAAATCAATATCTAAACAAAATGAAAATATAATTATTGGTGGTGATTTTAATATAATTCCTTCTGCAGAAGACGTACATAATCCAAAGAGTTATGAAAATGATGCTTTATTTAGATTAGAGGTAAGAAAAAAACTAAGAGAATTAATAAATTTAGGTTTTCATGATGCATATAGATTTATTCATCCTGATAAAGAAGGATATACATTTTGGGATTACACAAGTGGTGCTTGGCAAAAAAATAATGGTATGAGAATAGATCATTTTTTAGTTTCAAGTTCTTTAATTGATACTGTTAAAGATGTTAAAATAAATAAGTTTCCACGCGGTAGACAAAAACCGTCAGATCATACGCCTATTGAAATTGAATTAGCTTAAAGATTTAATTTTATTAACAAGTTCTTCGTTTATATTTCTTGGACCTTTATCAAGTCTATTTTTATGTCTTCTTTCACCTGGAAGTCTTACACCTTCCATTGATTTCATTTTATCAAAAAATTCATTTGAATGTTTATCCCAATCATTTCCAGATAACTTGTCGGGAGATATTGCTAATATGAATTCCCCACCGCTTGGAGGTCCGCCATCATTATTATCTTTAGCTGCTGTCTCATAACTAAAATTATCACCAACAAGAGCTCCCGCTAGTAATTCGACCATCATAGCTATACCTGAGCCTTTATAGCCTCCAAAGGGCAATAATACGCCTCCATCAGCTATTTCTCCAGGATCAGTAGTATCTTTTCCATCTTTAGTTAAACCAGTACCTAATGGAACTTTATGTCCTTCTCTTTTAGCAACTTGCACTTCGCCCATCGCCATTGATGCTGTAGCCATATCATAAACAACTGGAGTTTTTCCTGGTCGTGGCCATGCAAATGAAATTGGATTAGTTCCAAATAATGGTTTTGTAGCTCCCGCTGGTGCAACAGCAGGCTTGTAAGATGTGCATGAAAAAGCAACCAATCCTTGCTCTGCTACCATTTCTGTTTCAGGCCACATAGCAGCCATGTGATGTGAATTATTAATAGCTAAAACGGCTACTCCATTTTCTTTAGCGGCTTTTACTAATTCTGGAATACCTTTATTTAAAACTACTGGAGCTAAACAATTATTTCCTAAAACTTTTATTACACTAGGTGATATTTTTTTAACTTCTGGTTTACCTTTACCGTTTATTTTACCACTTTTTAGACCAGTGACGTAAGCAGGTAATCTAAATAAACCATGAGATAATGAACCATCCCTTTCAGCTTTCATTATCAAATCTGAAAGAATAGATGCAGTTTCAGCATCACAACCATTAGCTAATAACGTTTTTTTAGCTAAATCAAAAATTTCATCTAAAGTAAGGGAAACAGTACTCACACAAACTATTAAATCTTATTTATGCTTTCTTTTCAAATCCTTTTTTAGATCTTCATGATCACCTACTACTGTATGGTATCTACTTTTAGTTACGTATTTTTCTAAGAAAGGTACCGCAAGCAAAGGTAAGAATCCACCAATAACAATACCAAACGCAGCACTTTGTAAATCAGGATCAGCCAATGCTGCAATGAAGTCTGCAACAATATGGGCCAAAACTATACCAACAATACCAGCAATTGCTCCATTTGAAATAATTTTAAGAAATCGATTGATGCTCCAACCAGTATAAAATCCTATTAAAGGAATCAGGGTATGAATAAATCCAAAAGTTGCACCTCTTAACACGCTATGTTCTTCTATTAATTCTTCCATAAAATGAAGAAATTCTGGTAGTTCATGTGAGTGCCCTTCGGCAGCATGAACAAAAGTTATACTAAAAATAGATAAAATTACGGTTAAAAGACTTATTTTTTTCATTAGTTACATTCCTTTAGTTGCATTTTTGGCAAATAGTTGAAATTTCAATTTCAAAATTTGAAAAATTATATTTTTCTTTAGTTTTTATGTTGTTAAATAATTTAGAAAAAATATTTGGATTTAATTCCTCAGTTTTTTCACATTTTTTGCAAACGGCTACAGCTGGATTGTGTTTATCCTTAGCATTACTATTGCAAACAAAATATGTTTTGCTTTGGTTGGACTTGTGAACAACGCCCATTTTTTGCAACCTATTTAAAGATCTATAAATTGTCATAGGTTTAATATTTCTAGTTTTTTGCAATTCACTTAATAAGCGATAAGCAGTTAAGCCTTTGCTATGTTTTTTTAAAACATTTAATGCTTGTTGATCGTTTTTATTACAACGTTCAGATATTTTCATATGTTATGTTATAACATAACAAATAGGTGTGTCAACATGTTCTTTTAATCACCTAGACAAATATTTAAAATAATATAAATGCAGTAAATCCGCTATTTGAAAAGAAAAATAATCAAATATAAACATAGACTAAACTATCGCTCCATATTAAATGGAAGTTAAGAATCAGATTCTAATGAATATTAAACTAAACTAAAACTAGAAACAAAAATGGAACTCACATTAATTTATACAATAGTAGGATTTGGATTTGCAGGATGGTCTGTAATTGGAAATGACTCTATTCAAACTTTAGGTACATTTATTGCCTCTAAACAAAAATGGTTTAAATGGTATACGCTTGCTTCGACTGCATCATTTGTAATGATTTTAGCTCTTGCTTGGGGATGGTATAATTACGATGGTGATATTTCATATGGAAGATTAACAAGAATACCTTATCAAGAAATTCAGTGGTATCACGCAGTTGCCCCAGGAATACTTTTATTATTAACTAGAGTTGGTATTCCAGTTTCTACTACTTTCTTAGTTTTATCTGCCTTTGCTTCGACTGTAGTTTTAGAAAAAATGTTGATAAAAAGTGTTGTTGGTTATGGTTTAGCTGCAGTAGTCGCTTATATTGCATGGGTAACAATATCTAAATTCATTAATGAAAAGTTTGATGAAGTTGATGATAAATGGGTTGGTTTCTGGCGTAACTCAGTTTGGGTTACATCAGGATGGTTATGGTGGGTGTGGTTATCTCATGATGTTGCAAATATAGCTGTATATTTACCCAGACAGTTAAGCCCTACTCTTTTAGTCACAGTAATGGCTTACTTTACTATTCTACTATTTTATATCTTTTATATTCATGGTGGGCCTATTCAAAAGGTAGTTTTGAACAAGACTGGAACAAGATATGCGAGATCGGCTACAATTATAAATGTCATTTATGCTTGCGTATTGTTTTATTTTAAAGAATTAAATGACTTACCTATGTCAACTACTTGGGTATTTGTTGGTTTGTTATGTGGTCGTGAATTAGCAATTTCAGCAATGAACAAAGATTACAAATTTAAATACGTTTTCCCACTTATTGGTAAAGACTTTATTAAAATGATCTTTGGATTAAGTGTGTCTGTTGGGATAGTGCTAGCAATTCACTATATAATTATTCCTAATAATTGGTTTTAAAATTATTTTACACGACCATATATATCTTGGAACCTTACAATATCAGTTTCTTTTAATATAGATCCAACTTGTGCTTCTATAATTTTCACAGGTTTTTTATAAGGATTTTCTATTCTATGGATCGATCCTAAAGGTATAAAAATAGTTTCATCAGGTTTCATTGTAAAATATCTCTTATTTAAAGTAATTTTAGGTTTACCTTGAGTAACTACCCAATGTTCGGCCCTGTGGTGGTGTTTTTGAAGACTTAGAATACCTTTAGATTTTACATATAACTCTTTAATCAAGAATTCTTTACCATCAAATAGATTAACATAACTTCCCCACGGTCTATGAAAGACATTTTTCTTTTTAAAGTATTTTCTCTTATTACGTCCATACATTTTACAGATCTCTTTCCAAGAACCTAAATCAGACCATGAAATATCCAATTTTATAGCATTAATTTCTTTTGCTTTTTCTAATACAGCATAATCAAATGATTTTGCTGTTGCTTGATTAAAAGCTTGTTTATTTAAATAGTACACATTGCTTTTATATTTTGCTTTTATTACAGCTTTGTTACAGTTTCGGTAAATATTTGGCTGATATTTCTTGAAATTATTGATGATTGAATCTTTTCTAAGATAAAACATACCAGAATTCCAATAACCTTTTTTTCTAATAATTTGTTTTGCTTTTGCTTCTTCTGGCTTTTCTACAAATCTTGATACTTTATTAATATTTCCTTTAATTTTTTTAGTTAGAAAATAACCAAATTCACTTGAAGGAGTTGTTGGTTTAATACCAAAAATAAAAATATTACTTTTAGTTAAATTTTTCTGATTTTTTTTAATAGCTCTATTGAATAAACTCACCCTTTCTATCAAATGATCTGCAGCTAAAAACATAAGTGGTTGTTCATTTGGGATATCTTTAATTAATGCAGTACTTAATATAGCAGGAGCTGTATTTCTTTTAGCTGGTTCTAAAACTATTTTATATTTTCTTATTTTGTGTTTTTTAAGATGCTGTTTAACTTGCTTTAAATATTTTGCATTTGTACTTATAATTGGATCATCAAATATAGATGCTTTTACTCTATCAAGAGTTTTTCCTAACAAGGTCCAATTACCAAAGTTTATAAATTGCTTTGCTTGATGCTTTTTTTGCTTAGGCCAAAGTCTTGTTCCAGCACCCCCGCAAAGAATTACAGGTCTTATTTTCATTAAATATCTGCGTAAGTTTTTACTTCGTTTTTACCACCTGGATGAGTTGGAGCACCTAAATAAGCCGGTCCTACAGTTTGTGAATATTTCCAAAGTGTTCCATTTCCAAAGTTAATTTTCTTTGGCTTCCATTTCTTTCTTCTTTTAGCTAATTCTTTTTTAGTTAAACGAACATTAATTGTCCCCTTCTTCGCATCTAAATCAATTATATCTCCGTTTCTAAGTAAAGCTATTGGTCCACCTACAGATGCTTCTGGTCCAACGTGTCCAATACAAAAACCTCTTGTTGCTCCAGAAAATCTTCCATCTGTTATAAGTGCAACCTTTTCACCTTTTCCTTGACCGTAAATTGCACCTGTTGTTTGAAGCATTTCTCTCATGCCGGGACCACCTTTTGGTCCTTCGTATCTAATAATTATAATATCTCCGTCTTTATATTTTTTATTTTTAACAGCTTTGTAGGCTGCTTCTTCAGTATCAAAACATCTTGCTCTTCCAGTAAATTGTAATCTTTTTAAACCAGCAACTTTAACAATTGCACCTTCTGGAGCTAAGTTTCCTTTCATTCCAACAACGCCTCCATCTTTAGATAAAGGATTATTATATTTTCTCATAACTTTTTGTTTAGAATTAAACTTAACGTTTTTTAAATTCTCTTTCATAGTTTTGCCTGTAACAGTCATGCAATTACCGTGTATATATCCACCATCCATAAGAGTTTTAAGTAACATTGGAACACCGCCTGCTTTCCACATATCTTTTGCTACATACTTTCCACCAGGTTTTAAATCTGCAAGATAAGGAGTTTTTTTAAATATTTTAGCAACATCCATTAAATCAAATTTAATACCAATTTCATTTGCAATAGCTGGTAAGTGTAAAGCGGCATTTGTTGATCCACCTGTTGCAGCAACAATTGTTGCAGCATTTTCTAATGCTTTTTTTGTTACAATATCTCTTGGTCTAATATTTTTTGCTAATAAATTCATTACTGCTTTTCCACTAGCTAAAGCGTATTTATCCCTTCTATTAAATGGAGCTGGAGTTCCAGCTGAATAAGGTAAAGCTAATCCCATTGCTTCTGATACACATGCCATTGTATTAGCAGTAAACTGACCACCACAAGCACCAGCAGTTGGACATGCTTTTAATTCTATTTTTCTTAATGCGTGTTCTGATATTTTTCCTGAAGAATACTTTCCAACTCCTTCAAAAACATCTACAACAGTTATGTCTTTACCATTTAATCTTCCTGGTAAAATTGATCCACCATAGATAAAAACACTTGGTACATTTAACCTTACCATTGCCATCATTAAACCTGGTAAAGATTTATCACAACCAGCAACACCAACTAATGCATCATAACAATGTCCTCTAACTGTTAATTCAGTTGAATCTGCAATTACATCTCTTGAAATTAATGAAGATTTCATTCCTTCGTGACCCATTGCAATTCCGTCAGTTACAGTAATTGTACAAAATTCTCTTGGAGTACCACCTGCAGATTGTACGCCCTTTTTAACTGACTGGGCCTGTCTCATTAAAGCAATATTACAAGGAGCTGCTTCATTCCAGGTCGAGACAACACCAACAAAAGGTTTTGCAACATCTTTTTCAGTTAAGTTCATAGCATAATAGAATGATCTTTGAGGAGCTTTATCAGGTCCTAAAGAAGTATGTCTGCTAGGTAGTTTTTTTTTATTAAATTTTTTCATTAGAGGCTTTCAATAGTTAAAGAAATTTTTTTAATATCATTCTTTAAATTACTATAATTAGTTTTTTCTTGCTGAACAATATCTTTTGGTGCTCTTTGAACAAAGCCTTTATTGCTTAGTCTTTGAGAGATTTTATCCATTTCCTCTTGGTATTTGTTTTGTCTTTTCAATAAGTTTTCTTTAATAGCGTTTAAATCAACATTTTCATCAAAATAAATTTTAAATAGGTCTCCAGATATAATTAAGGACGCAGCAGATTTATTTTGATCTTTTTTAAAGAAATTATTAATTCTGCCTAATTTTTTAATAATAATTTCATTTTTAATCATGAAATTTTGATTATTTTTTTTAATAGAATTAATGGATACATCAATAAATGATCCAGGGCTTACGTTAAGCTCATTTTTAAATGATCTTATCTCAGAAATAATATCTATTATCTGCTGAACTTGTTTGTGATCACTATCTTTTTTAGATTTATCTGTGATCCAGTTAGATAGCATTAAAAAATTCTTATTTTTGTTATCAAATTTATTTGTTAACCATATTTTTTCAGTAACAAACGGTATAAATGGATGTAGCATAATAATTATTTGTCTAAATATAAAAGAAGAAACTTCTTTTACTTCGTTTTTAGCCTTTAAATTATCTGAATAAAGAATTGTTTTTGATAATTCTAAGTACCAATCACAATATTTATGCCAAGCAAAATGGTATGCATTCTTTGCTGCTTCATCAAACCTATAATCTTCAATATTCTTTTTAATTAACTTAGATGTCTCTAAAAGCTCAAAATAAATCCATTTATTGATATTTACTTTAAGTGCTGGAAGTTTTTTTGCATTTTTTAAATTACATTTATTCTGTATTAAAAAATTGTTTGCATTCCATAATTTATTTAAAAAATTCCTATAACCTTTAACTCTATCTTCTGATAGCTTAACATCAGTTCCAGGCGAGGCCATAGATAGTAATGTAAATCTTAATGCATCAGCACTGTATTTTTGAATTAGATCTAATGGGTCTATTACGTTTCCTTTAGACTTTGACATTTTCTGTCCTTTTTCATCACGTACTAACGCATGTACATAAATATCTTTAAAAGGTTCTTTATTTAAAAATTCCATACCAAACATCATCATTCTAGCAACCCAAAAGAAAATTATATCAAACCCTGTCACAAGAACTGTTGTTGGGTAAAACTTTTTTAAATATTCATTTTTGTTTGGCCAGCCTAATGTTGCGAAAGGCCAAAGACCAGATGAAAACCATGTGTCAAGAACATCTGGATCTCTTATAAGTTTAACATCTTTTTTATAATATTTTTTTGCTGATTTTTTTGCATCGCTTTCATTTAGTTCAACAAAAATTTTTTTATCAGGCCCATACCATGCTGGTATTTGATGACCCCACCATAGCTGCCTAGAGATACACCATGGCTCAATATTGTTCATCCATTGAAAATAAGTTTTTGACCAATTCTCTGGAAAAAAGTTTGTCTTTTTATTTTTAACTATTTTTTTTGCTTTAATTGATAACTTCTTTGCATCAGCAAACCACTGTTCTGTTAAAAAAGGTTCAATTATAGAATTTGATCTATCTCCATATGGAACTTTATTTTTAATATTTTCTTCTTTTACAAAATAATCTTTTTCCTTAAGTTCATTTAATATTTTTTTTCTAGCCTCAAACCTATCTAAACCAATATATGATGAAATTGCATTATTATTAATTTTTCCATCTTCTGTAAAAATATTAATAATTTCTAATTTATTTCTTTTACCAACATCATAATCATTGAAGTCATGTGCTGGCGTAATTTTTAATGCTCCAGTTCCCTGCTCTGGATTTGCATAATCATCTTCTATAATTTTAATTTTTCTTCCAACAATTGGGATTGTTACAGTTTTATTCACATACTTTTTGTATCTACTATCCTTAGGATTTACTGCTACAGCAGTGTCACCAAGCATTGTTTCTGGTCTGGTTGTTGCTATAGTAATATATTCATCAGAGCCATCTATTGGATATTTAATATAGTAGATTTTAGAATTAACCTCTCTTTGATCGACTTCTAAATCAGATATTGCAGTTTTTAAAACTGTATCCCAATTTACTAATTTTTCTGCTTTATAAATTAATTTTTTTTTATGAAGATCTACAAAAACTTTAATGACTGCGTTTGATAGATTTTCATCCATGGTGAACGCATTTCTTGACCAATCACATGAACATCCTAATTTTTTAAGCTGATTAATAATTATGTCTCCATATTGATTTTTCCAATCCCATACTTTTTTGATAAATTCTTCTCTACCTAAATCATTTTTATTAATATTCTCAGAATTTAATTTTTTTTCCACTAATGCTTGGGTTGCTATACCGGCATGGTCAGTTCCAGGCTGCCATAAGGTTTCGTAATTATTCATTCTATAATATCTTGAAAGTAAATCTTGTATTGAATTATTTAGTGCATGGCCCATGTGTAAACTGCCAGTAACATTTGGTGGAGGAATAACTATTGAAAATTTTTTCTTATTTTTTTTTGGTTTAAATAAACTGTTCTTTTCCCAATAAGTGTAAATTTTATCTTCAACATCTGTATGTATATATTTGTCTAAACTCATGGTATTTTAAGTTTATAATTTAATAATATGAATTAACAATAATTTTAGTGATTTATTTAATAGACTAATTGCAAATATTTTATATACAAATGACTTCATGCTGCTTTAATATGAAATTAAATGGCCACGTGGCGGAATGGTTACGCAGAGGATTGCAAATCCTTGTATCCCAGTTCGATTCTGGGCGTGGCCTCCAAAATAAAACTTTCTTAAACAACGATTCTAAAATGTAGTGAATTTTCATTATAAGATTTTCCTAGATCATATAAGTAGTGTTGACTGGTTTGTGATTTGATTAGTTTAGTGAATTTTTTTTCACTATTTGATTTACAGTTGTACTGAGTTATTGTAAAAAACTTTTGTTTTTACTAACATTCCTCGGTAGCTCAGTTGGTAGAGCAGTTGACTGTTAATCAATTGGTCGCAGGTTCGAGTCCTGCCCGAGGAGCCAAAGATCAAACAGCTTTTGAAATTGACTTTGACGTAACTTCTACTGCTTTATTAAATTTAACTTTTTGTTCGTTTGTAAGTTCAGAATACAGTTTAATTAAAAAATTATAATTAACATTCATGTGTCCTTCTTTGGACTTTTCTATATTTATTAAATATTCTGAAAAATCTTCAAAAAAATAATCAATTGGAACTTTTAAATAATTTGAAAGTTGTAGCAATCTCATTGAGCTAACTCCATTAGTTCCTTTTTCATATTTTTGAATTTGTTGAAAAGTAACATTTATTGCTTTTGCTACTTTCGTTTGTGTTAAGCCTAAAGCTAATCTTCTTAGTTTTAATTTATTGCCCAAGTGTTTGTTAAAATTATCTTCCATTAAGACCCCTCTTAAATTTTTTTATAAAGTCAATTGAACTAATTTTTTTAAGTTACTTCAATAAGAAAATTTTTTTTTTTTATTGAAAAATTGAATAAACACAATCTCTGTCAAGCAGATAAATATCTATTTTCTGTAAATATGGCTGTAAAGATTATAGT
>CAZAGV010000012.1:0-23111 GCA_964484975.1 uncultured Candidatus Pelagibacter sp. | reverse complement strand
CTTTCCAATCAAAATATTTAATTCTTCCTTTTCCTAATTTAAATTCTTTTTCATGCAATATTTTTGTATCTGTTCCATCTTCTTTTACAGGCCACTGTAGGCCTAATTCACCAAGTCTTTCTCTAGTTATACCTTTGAAGAAGGGAACTAAATCTGCGATTTCTGCTAATACTTGATCCGCATCATATGTTGGCTGATTATAACCAAGTTTTTGCATCATTTCTGTAACTATTACTCCATCCGGTTTTGTTCCTGGAAGAGGTTCTGCAGCCTTATTAACTTTTTGTACTCTTCTTTCAGTGTTTGTAAAAGTACCATCTTTTTCTAAAAAAGTTGTTCCTGGCAAAACTACGTCAGCATGTTTTGCAGTTTCGCTCATAAATATTTCTTGAACTACTAATAAATCTAATGCATTCATTGCTTTAGCTACATGAGCGCTGTTAGGATCTGTTTGAACTACATCTTCTCCAATAATCCACAGACCTTTTACTTCCTTATTTATAGCTGCATCAAATATCTCAGGAATTTTTAATCCAGCTTTTGTTGGATGTACAACTCCATATTTTTTTGTATAAAAATCTTGAATTTTTTTATCAGCTACAGGAAAATACCCTGCTCCCTGATGTGGTTGACAACCCATGTCGGCTGCTCCTTGTACATTATTCTGACCTCTTAAAGGATTAACTCCAACTCCTTTTCTTCCAATATTTCCAGTTATCATTGCAAGGTCAGCTATCAACATTACTGTTTTTGATCCTTGTTCATGTTCAGTAACACCAAGACCATGAAACTCCATTGAATTTTTTGCGGTTGCATAAGCAATTGCTGCTTCCTTGACTTGTTGTTTATCTACTCCTGCGACCTTAGCTAGCTGATCTATATCTAATTTTTCAATTCCTTTAACAAAATTTTCAAAACCTTCTGTTCTATTTAAAACAAAATCTTCTTTGTATAGTTTAGATTTTACAATAAAGTGAAGCATCATATTTAGAACAGCAACATTAGTTCCTGGTCTTAATCTGATATGATAGTCAGCTAGTTTAGCAAGATCAGTTGTAATAGGGTCTAATACAATAAGTTTCTTACCTTTCATTACTTGTTGTTTAATTTTTGCTCCAGTTACCGGATGAGCATTTGTAGGATTTGCTCCAATTACCAAGAAAAGGTCAGCATGATAAATATCTTCTGTTGAATTTGTTGCTGCACCAGTTCCAAATGTTTGTTGCATGCCCCATGCAGTTGGTGAATGGCAAATTCTTGCACAACAGTCAATGTTGTTTGTTCCAATCACGGCTCTAATCATTTTTTGGAAAACGTAATTTTCTTCATTTGTACATCTAGCTGAAGAAATACCTGCTATAGCATCAGGTCCATTTTCTTTTTTAATTTTTTCAATTTTCTTTTTTATAAAACCATAAGCTTCATCCCAAGAAGCTTTTTCAAATTTACCGTTTCTTTTAATTAGTGGACTTCTAAGTCTATCTGGATGATCATAAAAACCAAATGCATACCTTCCTTTTACGCAAGTGTGACCTGCATTAACTTCAGTTTCTTTAGGCGTATCAATTGATACGACCTTGCCATCTTTAACAGAAGCTTCTAGATTACATCCAACACCACAATAAGAACAAGTGGTTCTAACTTTATCATCATAATCTGCAGATTTTGATGCAAACACATCTGAAATAGCATCAGTTGGACAAGTATGAGCACAAGCTCCGCAAGATACACAAGAAGAATCTCCAAACAGCATATCGTTATCTGTAGTTATTCTAGACTCAAAACCTCTGCCACTCATTGTAAGAACAAAAGACCCTTGTATTTCATCACAAGCCCTTACACATCTTCCGCAGTTTATACAGTTGTCTAAATTCATTCTCATATAAGAATGAGAAGTATCTTTTGGGATTCCTTTGTGCTGTTTTGGCTTGTTATATCTATGTTCTTTAATTCCAAGTTCATTAGCAACATCTTGGAGTTCACAATTATTATTAACTTCACAAGTTCCACATTCCATTGGATGATCTGTTAAAACTAACTCAACAATATTTTTTCTTAAATCTGTTAAACTTTCATTGTTTGTAAAAACGTGTTGGTTTTCTCCAATTGGAGTATGACAAGATGCAACAACTTTTGTTGGACCATCTTTCTCTAATGCCACTTCTACAGAACAAACTCTACAAGCCCCATATGGAGCAAGATTTGGATCATCACATAAAGTAGGTACTTGTTTTTCTCCTAAATAACTTTTTACAAATTTTAGAATAGATGTGTGCTTAGAACCTATTTCGTAAGGTTTTCCATCTATATAGGCTATTTTTCTTTTTTCTGCGGACATAAAGTTTTATGCTTTTATATCACTTTTTATTTCGTCTCCAAAATATTTTAGTATGTTGCTAATAGGGACTGGTATTGCTCCACATAGAGCACACAAACAACCTTTTTTCATAGTTTCTAGTAGCTCATTTAATAGTTTTAAAGGAATTTTATTTTCTTTTTTTTTTGCCTGATCAAACATTTCTTTACCTCTATAAGAACCCAATCTTCCTGGAAAACATTTTCCACAAGATTCTTCAGCAGTAAAGTCAAACAAATGATGAATATAATCAAACATTTTAAAATGATTTGGAATGCAAACTACACTTGCATGACCTAACATAAAGCCAGCTTTTGTAAATTCTTGAAAATCTAGATTTAAGCTTTCTGCTATCTCGAGCGGGACAACTCCTCCAAGAGGACCTCCAATTTGAAGTGCTTTAACAGGCTCTTTAAAACCTCCTCCTATTTCATGAAATATTTTTTTCATAGGTGTGCCCATTTCTATTTCATAAACACCAGGATTTTTAAAAAAACTATCTAAGCAAACTAATTTTGTTCCAGCAGATTTTTTATTTCCGATTGCAGAAAATTTATTAGCGCCATTTAATAATATACCAGTTGCTGCGGCAAGCGATTCTACATTATTTACAACAGTTGGTTTTTTGTAAAGACCTTCTGTAACTGGAAATGGAGGTCTTACATCTACTTCTGCTCTTCTTCCTTCTATTGATGCAATTAAAGCAGTTTCTTCGCCACAAATATATGCTCCTTGTCCAATACAAATATTTAAGTCAAAACTAAATTTTGTTCCTAGTATATCTTTACCTAATAGTTTTTTATCTTTTAGTTCATTTATACATCCGTTAATAGCTTCTATTGACTTTGGGTATTCTCCTCTAATATATAAAACACCTTCATCACTTCCAATAGCATATCCACATATTATCATAGCAAATAATACTTTAAGAGGTTGATCTTCTAATAAATATCTGTCTGAAAAAGCACCAGAGTCACCTTCGTCTGCGTTACAAACAACATATTTTTTTTCAGATTTTGTTTTGCTACAAAAATCCCATTTCATTCCAGTTGGAAATCCTGCTCCTCCTCTTCCTGTGAGATTTGATGATAATAATGATTTAATAATTTCTTTTTTATCAGTTTTTATAAATTTATTTAGATTTTCCTTAAATTGATCAATGCTTGACAACTTATTATCCATTAGGAAGCTTGTTGTTGCAAAACTTTTGGAAAAAAATTTTTCTTGATCAATTTTTTGTCCTTTAATTATTTCGTCAATTTTATTTATGTCACTACCAGCATAATTTTCACCATCATAATGAAAAGCATGATTTTCATAACAATGACCCAGGCAAAACATTTCTCCAACTTTGTCATTACCAAGTTTTTCTTGTAATTTTTTCTTTAAAAGCTCTTGTGTACCAGCACACATACATGCGCTTCCATTACAAACAAATGCTTTTTTTGCTCTATGTTCTGGTCTTAAAAATTCATAAAAACTTTCAGCACCATAAACTGTGGATACTCCAACATGATATTTATCAGCAATTTCTTTTATTTCGACAATACCTTCGCCACTTTTTGACAAAAGTGAATTATCTGACATTTTTTGAAAAAGATTATTTTTTAATCCTATTCTTCCAGATAATTTACTAATATTTTTTGACATTTAATTTTAAAATAAAACTCTTTCTTTATTTGTATATATATTAAAACTATTTTTTTTTACAAAACCTAATAGTGTCATGTCAAATCGTTTAGCCAGATCTATAGCAAGACTTGTAGGTGCACCAACACCAGACATTAGTCCTATATTTGACATTAGTCCTTTTTGAACTAATTCAAAATTTAATCTACCTGAGCAAGCTAGAAATTGAGAATGATTATCAATTAGTTTTTTTCTATGAGAGTATCCTATAAGCTTATCCAATGCATTATGTCTACCCACATCTTCTTTCGTGGCGATAACATTGCCACTTTCATTTATTAATGAGCTTGCATGAACACTACCTGTTTTTGAAAATTCTGATTGTTCATTTATTAAAAGTTCTGGGTACTTTAAAATAATTTTTTTTGATATTTTTGGAAAAGAAATATTTAATTTTTCTTTTTTAATTACCTCAACTGTTTCAAGAGAAGTTTTTCCACAAACACCACAAGAAGAGTTTGTTATAAAATTTTTTTTAATTTTTCCAATATCTATATTTTTTGTATTACTTATAGTGGCAACTATTTTATTCTGAATGTTAAGGTCTCCTACTTTTTCACCGATTTTTTCTATATTTTCTATCTCAGAAAAATTTTCTACTATTCTTTCATTAAACAAGAAACCTGACATTAAATCTTCATCTTGTCCAGGAGTCCTCATTGTAATTGACAAATGTTTAGTTATCCATTTGCCATCTATCTTGTATTTAAGATTCATTTCAAGAGGTTCCTCCACTGAAACAAAATCTTTAACTTCTTCAACTGAACTATCTTTTGATTTTATGACATTATATTTTATGTTCATTTAGAAAGGATAATTTTTTTTTAATATAATTCGATTCAAAATTACTCCAAAAATTATTACAATAATAGTACCAGAAATAATTGGATTTATTATATAATCTAAAGAGACGCTGCCCATTATTATTATTATTGGATTTCCACCAGCTGGAGGATGAGATATATTAAGTATAATCATTAAAAAAACTCCCAAGCCGACTGCTAGTGGTATAATTAAATACAAAGGCAAAGGTATAAAATATAGAACAAACAATCCGGCCAAAGAAGCTACTAAATGACCAAAAAAAATATTTTTTGGATGTGCGAACGGGCTTTCGGGGTAACCATAAAGCAAAGCCATTGTAGATCCAAAAGAAGCAATTAAAAAAACTCCAAATTCAGTTTTGTATGTTAATAGAGTTAAAGCACTAATTGTGATAAAAGAAAAAAGACCAGCAAACAAAGCCTTGAGAGCATTATTATTTTTCATATTATAATTTTAGTGCTTTTGAGAGAGTTTTAAAAGGTAACAATAAACATTCTTTTCTTGATATATTTTTTTTATCAAAAATTTGCTTAAATACATTCCATTCTTTAGGAAAAACAATATTTTTTTCAATAGAAAATTTTTCAACAATACTCAATAAGATTTTCAAATGAACAATTGATTTATTTATTGCGTTTCTTGACAATAGACTAACCGAGGCCTGACAGTATACACAAGACTTACACTGATATCCAAAATCTAAAATTTTTTCATCTTTTACATTTAAGCTTATTTCCATTTCATCTCCACAAATAGGGTTTTTAAACTTTGCACTATGTGTATGATTTTTAACCATTTTGTTATTTTCTGTATTTGAAGCAATTTGTAAAATTTTTAAGTCCATTTATAATTCTTTTAATAAACAATTAATGTTTTATATTTGTTTTAATGATTGAAAACAATATCATAGGCATAATTCTAGCAGGAGGAAAATCAAGTAGATTTGGGGAAGATAAGTCTAATACAAGATTAGGCAATAAAACTTTATTAGAGCATACAATAAATAAAATAGAAAAAGAGTTTAGTGAAATTTTAATTATTTCTAACAATAAAAATTATAATTTAAAAAATAAAAAAATTTATACCATAAAAGACTGCATAGAAGGACAATTAGGACCATTGGCGGGAATACTTACAGCAATGAAATGGGTAAAAGAAAATAAAAAAAATTATAGATGGATTGCTTCTTTTCCTTGTGACACACCTTTTTTTGATACCAAGTTGATAGCTAAGTTAAAATTAAAAACCAAAGAAACTTCTAAAAAACTTATTTTTTTGAATAGTGGTGAAAAAAGACATAATATTTTTGGCTTATGGTCCATAGATTTAATTGAGACATTGGAAAAGGATATAAAAAATAATTTTAGAAAAGTAGAAATCTGGGCTGACAAAGTTGGTTATGAAAGTATAAATATAAATACAGAAAAATTTGATAAGTTTTTAAATATAAATACTAAGGAAGATTTTGAAAAAGCTAAAGAAAATATAGACAAGATTTAAAATGATTCATTATAAAAAAGCACTTTTAAAATTAAAAAACAATAAAATAAAAATAAAATCAGAAATAATTTCAGTAGAAAATTCATTAAATAGGATTTCATCGCTCGATTTAAATTCACCAAATAATTATCCAGCAGCTAATAATACCGCATTTGATGGTTTTGCAATTAATTCTAAAGAGACAAATAAAATTAATAGTAAAAACCCAATAAAATTTAAAATTATAAAAACTCTAGCTGCAGGTGACAATCCTAAAATAAAAAAAATTTCTAAATATTCTACAATTGAAGTGATGACAGGAGCGGTTATAAAAAAACCTTTTGATACCGTTATACCAATTGAACAAATTAAATTTTTCCCAAGTTCAATAAAACCAAAATATATAATTATAAATAAAAAAATAAAAAAAAATAATTTTGTTAGGTTTTTAGGATCGGATTTTAAAAAAGGAGAAAGAATAATCAAAAAAGGAGAAATTATAAACCCACAACACATTTTAGCTTTTAAAACCCTGGGAGTAAAAAAAATTTTAGTTAAGAAAAAGCCAAAAATTGTTTTTTATACCACTGGCAATGAAATATCTAATAATAGCAAAATACCTAATTGGAAAGTAAGAAACTCAAATAGTCATTATTTGAAATCATTTTTAGAAAATTTACCTTTTAGTTTTTTAGAAAAGAAAATCTTACGAGATAATGATTTGATAAAATTTAAAAAAGAAATAAAAACTAATTTAAAATCTAATACCGATTTAATTATAACTTCTGGCGCAGTTTCCGCTGGTAAATTTGATTTTGTGCCAAAAATAATTAATAGCTTTAAATTAAAATATTATTTTAAAGGTGCTTATATACGACCTGGAAAACCATTAATGTTTGCCAAATTTAGAAATAATAAAGCTTTTTTTGGACTACCTGGTAACCCGATTTCTTCTGCGGCATGTTTTAGATTTTTTGTTTTACCATTTCTATATTTTTCTACAGGAGTCTTAGATAAAAAACCAATAAAAGCTAAAATAAAAAATCAGTTAATTAAGAAAAAAAAATTTACCAGATTTATAAAAGGCAAACTATCATTTTCAAAAAAAGGAATAGCAGAATTTGAAGCTCATATAGGACAAGAGTCATTTAGAATAAAGCCTTTTACTAAATCAAATGCATGGGGTTTGTTTCCTAGTGGAAAAGATAAATTTAAAAAGGGCGACTTTATTGAATGTTATACACTCACAGGTATTAATTAAATTTATATTACCTAATCAAATTTTGTTGTGGATTTTATTAATTGGTATTAATAATCCAAAATGGGCGATTTAAAAAATCCTAAATTAGCTGTACCAGTCGTTTTAATGGCAGGTATTTTTTGGTCCTTTGGTCCTTATGTAGTTCGCAATATTGACGAAGCACATACTGTTCCTTGGCAATATTTATTTACAAGAGGAATGGTAATATTTATTTTGTTAAATTTTTACCTTTATATGGAAGAAGGATTAAATTTTATTAATAATTATAAAAAAATGGGCGCGTCTGGTCTGATAGGTGGATGTGGTTTAGCTATGGCAATGATCACATTTATTTGGTCAATAACTAATACAACAGCAGCAATAACTCTTCTTTGTCTTGCGGCAATGCCGTTTATCACAGCATTATTAGGCTTTTTATTTTTAAAAGAGACAATATCCATCAATGTTTGGGTGGCAATAGGAATTGCTACTACAGGAATTATAATAATGGCAATTGGAAATCATGAAAAAAATACATTAACTGGATTTATTTTAGGAATAACATCTGCGGTAGGATTTTCAATTTTTTCAGTAAGTTTAAGATGGAGAAAAGAAACCCCAAAGTTTACAACGGTTGCAGTTGCGGGTTTAATTTGTTTTTTAGTATCTATGATTGTGATTATTAATAAAGATTTAAGTTTAGTATCATCAAGTAAAAACCAAGCTTTGTTCGCAACTCATGGAACAATAGTTTGTTTGGGAATGATACTATATGCAATTGCATCAAAAAACATTCCAGCAGCAGAACTAACTTTGCTTTCCTTAACAGAAGTAATAGGTGGAATATTTTGGGTATGGCTTCCATGGCTTGGAATTAATGAAGTTCCAGGAACAAATACTATCATAGGTGGATTTTTGATTTTTTTAGCTTTATTTTACTATAGTCTGCTAATAAAAAATAACAGAAGATTTATTGCTTTAAATTAATTTAATGGAAAGACCAGATTTTTTTGAGTTAAAAAATGGAAGTAAGGTAAAACTTCCTTTTTCAGATCAAGAATACAAAAATAGATTAAATAAAATTAGAGAAGTCATGTCTAAAAAAAAAATGGATATGGTTATTCTAACTTCAATGCATAATATTGCATATTATACAGGATTTATTTATTGTTCTTTTGGCAGACCTTATGGTTGTGTAATAACTGAGAAAAAAATTGTAACAATTTCAGCCAATATTGACGCTAGTCAACCATGGAGAAGATCAAATTGTGATAATATAATTTATACAGACTGGAAAAGAGATAATTTTTTAAAGGCAATTGTTTCAATAATAGGAAGAGATAAACCACCAAAAAATATTGGAATAGAAGAGGATCATTTAACTTTAGAAATGATGAGTAAATTTAAATCAATTTTTACATTTTCAACTTTTAATGATGTTTCTAAAGACTTAATGCATTTAAGAATGATTAAGTCTAAAGAAGAAATTGAAATCATCAAAAATGGAGCAAGAATAGCTGACTTAGGAGCAGAAGAAATTATTAAACATATAAGACCAGGTGAAACTGAATTAGAAATTGCGATTCAAGGAAGAGATAGAATGGAAAGAGAGATAGCAAAAACTTATCCAGATGCAGAATATATGGATACCTGGGTGTGGTTTCAATCTGGGATAAATACTGACGGCGCTCATAACCCAAAAACAAATAAAAAATTAAAAAATGGAGAGATCTTATCTTTAAACACTTTTCCAATGATTTCGGGGTATTACACTGCACTTGAAAGAACTTTATTTCTAGAAACAGTTGATGATGCATCTTTAAAAGCCTGGGAAGCAAATGTAAAAGTTCATAAACGAGGATTAGAATTAATTAAACCTGGTGTAAAATGTTCTGAAATTTGTAAAGAACTAAATGATCTATTTACTGAACTTGGATACATACAATATAGAACATTTGGTTATGGTCACTCTTTTGGCATGTTGTCACATTTTTATGGCAGAGAAGCTGGTCTTGAACTAAGAGAAGATATTGAAACAGTCTTAGAAAAAAACATGGTCATATCAATGGAACCTATGATAATGATACCGGAGGGTAAACCAGGAGCTGGAGGATATAGAGAACACGATATTATAGTTATTAATGAAGACAGTACAGAAAATATTACTAAATTTCCTTTTGGACCTGAAAAAAATATAATTAAAAATTAAATGAGCTCAGAAAATATAATTGTAAATAGCTGGAATGAATGGGATCCATTAAAACATGTAATAGTTGGTAAAGCAGATGGAACATGTATACCAGCACCGGAACCAGCATTAGATGCCAAAGTTCCTGAAGACTCTGATATGAGAGGTCAATTTGGACCAAGAACAAAAGATTCAGTAGATAAAGCAAACCAACTTCTAGATGATTTTTCGAATATGTTAATTAAAAGAGGAATCAAAGTAGACAGACCCGATCCTATAAATTTTAATCAAAAAACATCGACACCTGATTGGGAAACCGAAACGATGTTTGGATGTATGCCACCCAGAGATGTTTTGTTAACTGTTGGAAATGAAATTTTAGAAGCAACAATGAGTTATAGATGCAGATGGTTTGAATATTTATGCTACAGACCATTATTAAAACAATATTATAACTCTGATCCAAATATGAAACATGAATCAGCTCCAAAACCCAGATTGACTGATTTAGATTATAGAAAAGACTACCTATCCGATAAAATAGGAATTCAAAAAAGATTAGAATGGACAGATAAAAAATTTTTTGTAACAACTGAAGAAGAACCCTTATTCGATGCAGCTGATATTCTTAGATTTGGAAAAGATTTGGTTGTTCAACATGGATTCACTACTAACTTAAAAGGGATAGACTGGATAAAGAGACACTATAAAGACCATAGAGTGCATGCTGTAAATTTTCCTGGTGATCCTTATCCTATTCATATTGATGCTACTTTTACGCCTATTAAAGAAGGAATAATAATTAACAATCCTCAAAGAAGACTACCAAAAGAACAAAGAAAACTTTTTGAAAATAATGGTTGGAAAATAATTGATTCAGCACAGCCAGCACACAATTCTCCACCACCGCTATGTTATTCATCAGTTTGGTTGTCTATGAATGTTTTGGTTTTAGATCCAAAAACAGTGTGTGTTGAAAAAAGTGAAGTTTATCAAGCAGAACAATTAGATAAACTTGGAATGGAAGTTGTGCTAGTTGAGATGAGAGACGCATACGCATTTGGTGGCGGACTTCATTGTTGTACTGCAGATGTTTATAGAGAAGGTAAGCTAGAAGATTATTTTCCAAAACAATAATTATATATGGCAATATTTACTTCAGATAATGTAGCAGGAGCTTGTCCAGAAGTTATGGACGCTTTAATTGCAGCTAATTCAGGTAATGTTCCATCTTACGGTAATGATAAATGGTCAACAAATCTAAAAAAAATTTTTTCAGAAATATTTGAAAAAGAAGTAGAAGTATTTCCTGTTATTTCGGGAACAGCATCAAATTCACTTGCTCTTTCTGTATTAGCGCCTGTATTTGGAAAAATATATTGTCATGAAATTTCTCACATAAATACTGATGAATGTGGAGCACCGGAGTTTTTTACGGGTGGAGCAAAATTAATTCCATTGAGTGGTTCAGAAGGAAAAATTAATGCGGCAGATTTTTCTAAAAATATACGTGGGGCTGGCAATGTACATCTTCCACAGCCAACAGCTGTGAGCATTACACAATCTTGTGAAACAGGAACTATTTATCAACTTAATGAAATTTCTGCTATTTCTGAAGTAGCTCATGCCCAAGGATTAAAAGTTCATATGGATGGAGCACGTTTTGCTAATGCTGTTGCTTCTTTGAAAGTTAGCCCAGCAGAAATGACGTGGAAATCAGGTGTTGATGTACTATCTTTTGGAGGCACAAAAAATGGATGTATAGCAGCAGAAGCGGTTGTTTTTTTTAATAAAGACTTAGTAGGAAATTTTCCGTTTTTGCACAAAAGATCAGGTCATTTAATTTCAAAAATGCGTTTTATATCAACTCAACTTGATGCTTATATATCAAACGATGTATGGTTAAAAAATGCCAGACATTCAAACAGCATGGCTTTATTACTTAGCAAGGGATTTGAAAAAATTAAAGATATTAAATTAGTTTTTCCTACACAGGCAAATGAAGTTTTTGTCAAGCTCACAGACTCTTTATTAAAGCATCTAAATAAAGAAGGCTACAATGTAAATCATGATGAACTAGATGGTAAAGCTGCAAGGTTTGTTGCCGCATGGAATACAGATTCTACGGATATAGAAAAATTATTAAAAACTGCTGCTAATAAATAATTAACTAGGGTTTTGTTTTAAAAATTCAATATATTTAATAACTTCATCAAACTTTTCATCTTCTATATCTTTATAACTAGCGTTAAATTTACTTTTCACACATATTGCTACATGAGCATAGGGGTTTCTTCCTTTTGGATGGTTTGGATGATCGGGTAATTGTCCTTCGAGATAATCACCAGCTTCCTGAATAATTTTCCAGAGTTTACTTGCGTTTTCTTTGTTCATAAAAAGTCATATTATTACTAATTTTGCCTAAAATGGACAATAAAACGTTGAAAATACTAGAAAATTAAAGCTTTTAAAAGTCAAAAGCATGATTAGAGTTTAGCCAATGCCGATTGATTCGGTGCACAAAAACAAAGAAGGGAGCTAACATGAAAGTGTTACAAGGATTAACAGGAACAATAACAAGTTTAACTAATGTTGTTATTGCTTTACTAGGTCTTGGTATCGTTGTTTCTCTACTTGGCGGAAATGTGCCATTTGTAGGTGGAGTAGCAAGCAATATCGTTGATTTAGTTCAAGGTTTAGGTGATGCCGGTATAGTTGGTTTAGTAGCCGCTATTATCATTCTTAACCTATATAAATAAATATAGTTATAATTAGCACTCTCTCTCTGGTTGCTAATAAAAAAATCCCTAATCTGAACATGTGAGATTAGGGATTTTTTGAAAGGATATAAATGAATAGTTGGATTTCTAGGATATCAAGTTATTTGAATAAATTTCTTGAATTGGGCGTTCTTTTATTGGGTGTGTCAGTAATTGCCGAGATACTGTTTGGACCTAATGTAGCTTTTTTTGGTTCACAGGTCACGAATAATTTAATAAATCTACTTAATAGTTTAGGAGAGCAAGGCGTTGCTGCACTAATAATTGTTTTTGCGGTAATATTTGTTTACAGGAAATATTTAAAATAATTGCTAGTATTTAACTAGTTTTTTTTGGTCTCTTTTATATCAAAAATCTCTAGTCTGGATGTTAGTTCTTTTTTTAATTTTACGTCATCTTTTTCTAGTAATCCAATTTTTTCTTGTTCTTTTATTTTTAACCTTTCTAATTTCAAAATTTCTTGCTCTTCTTCTAATTTCATCTGTTGATCAAATTTAGCTTCCCACTCCTTTAATCTAATTTCTTCTTCATTTTTTTGTTTTTGTTTTTCTATTTCTTTAAGTTTAAGTTCTTTGTATTTTTTTCTATTTTCCTTCTTAATTTTTTGTCTTTGCTCATCTTCTCTTACTTTTAGATCTACATCTTTTCTTTTTTGTTCTTCTCTTACTAGCATTAGTTCTTTATCTTTTCTGGTTTGTTCAAGGTCCATTCTTCTCAGATGAGCATCTTTTAATCTTAAATCTTTATCTTTAATTCTTTGCTCTTCTTCTCTTAGTTTTAGTTCTTTCGTTTTTTCCTTTAATTCTTCTTCTATTAATCTTAATCTGTTCTCTTCTTTTTTAATATTGTCTTCTCTTAATTCCAATTTTTTATTTTCTTGAATTAATCGTTTTGCTTCTTCTCTTTCTTCAATTTTAATTTTTTTTAAATGTTCAATTTCTTTTTGTTTTTTGTATTCTTTATAAAAACTAGTAATTTTAAAAGGAATTCTTTCTAATCCAGCCGTTTTTTTAACTCTTTTAACTTTTCTATTTTTTTTTGTCATTTTTTTTAAAATATATTGAAACAAATTTTAATTTCAGATTCAAGACAATGTTAATTGTTAACGGTTATATTGGGTTACAACCTTAAATTGATTTATTTTTGAATATTGTCTAAATTTTCTGGTGTATCAGGATCCAATTCTAATCCAGCAGGAGTAATTGTTGCTGGAACAGGAGTAAAAGTAGAATCTGGGTTGTCTGCAACTTTTCTTACATTCATTCTATAAATACCAAAAATTCCAATCGCAATATGGGCGATTATTAAAAAAATAAATAAGCCATTTATATCAAACCAATTCATAAACAATGAACAAACGATAGGACCACTTATTGCACCAATTCCAAATATTAATTGAAGCCCACCACCGGCTGCTACGAATTTTTCCTTAGATACAAAATCATTTGTATGTGCAAGATTTAAAGAAAACAAAGGAAGACATAAACCAGCATAAAGCCCAATTGTTAAAAAAAATAAAAATTTATTAATTGGTAATTCAATTGACAAATACATATTAACAAGACTTGATCCAGCAAAAATAATTGCAAGAAAAGAAAAAAAAGCACTTAAAAAAGTAATAGCAACTATCACTTTTCTTCTATCAAGTTTATCTGAAAAATAACCAATGGGTCCTTGAAATATAACTCCAGCCATTGTTGCTATAAAAAGTAAAATTGAAGTTTCGAAAAGTGTAAAATTAGCTTTTGTAGCATATACAGCCATTAAAGAAAAAAAAGCAGAATGAATCAAACCCGTGCAAAAAGAACTTACAGTTCCTAATGGAGAAATTTTATATAATTCTTTAACATTTATGGTTACTATTTTTTTAAATTTAGGAGCAGATCTTTTTGTTAAAAGAATTGGTACTAGAGCTAAAGACAATAATACTGAAACTAAAATAAATGGTTCATAGTTTTTAGGATCACTTACATTAAGCAAAAGCATTCCAATTCCTAGCCCAACATAAAGAATTATAAAATAAGCTGAAAGTAATTGACCTCTATTTTTATTTGTTGCTCTGTCATTTAACCAACTCTCCGCTACTATGTAACAACTTACCAAACTAATTCCTGTTATAAATCTACTTAAAGTCCACATTATTGGATTTACATAAACCGCTGCTAACAAAGCACTTAAAGAAGCTAATGATGCAAAAGCAGCAAACACTCTTATGTGTCCAACTTTTTGAACTAATTTTGGAGTAGTTTTTGATCCCAAAAAGTAACCTGTAAAATATCCTGACATAAATATTCCTGTTGTAATGACACTGAAATTTTCAACAACCGATCTAATGCCCATTAACTGCATTTGAAGACCATGAGCAATCATGATTGTTCCAATTCCGATAAATAAAGCCCAAGATCTCCTTACTTCTTTTTGCATATATATTTGTCTGCTTATTACTTAGTTAAAATTTTGCAAGTAATTAGTTATAATTTATGTTTTTTTTAAGGCCAGGAATGAATGAATTGCAATTGTTAATATAATTACTGATCCACCCAATATAGTTTCCAAACTAGGTTGTTCTTTAATCACCAACCATACCCAGATTGGACCCAGTATAGTTTCTAATAGAAAGAAAAGATTAACTTCTGCAGCAGTTATAAATCTTGGAGCTATTGTGACTAAAACAAAAGGTATAGCTACACACATGACGCACATCAAAGGGACATAAATCATATCATTTCCAATTAATTCGAAGTTTTTAACGAAGAAAAAAGCAAATATAGCAACACACAACTTGCCTACCACTGCTGATGGAACAAGATCTCTATCCTTGGCATATCTTGCTATATTAGCATTGCAAGCAAGACCAAATGCTGTCACCAAACCAAAAAAATCTCCATAAAAGTTTCCTAGATTGAGCGAATCGTAAAAAATATAAATACAAGCAGCAAAGGTTATTAGTATAGCAACCGAGGTTTTTTTATCTGGTGCTTCATTTAAAAATATAGCTCCTAATATAGCTGAAAGCATGGGGGCCAAAGCAATCATCACCAAAGTATTGGCAACATTGGTATTTTGAATAGATATTATAAAAGTAATGTTGCATGCAGCGAAACTAAAAATATAAAATATTCCGGGGTAACCTATTCCAATTAGCTTTTTTAAAAAATTTTTCTTATAAAAAAATAGTGTACCAATTAAAACAACCACAAAAGGTATGGCTCCTCTGTAAAATAGCATCCCCCAGGTCTCTATATTGGACAACCTAATTAGCAAAGAATCTGGAGTAATAAGAAAAACCGCTATAAATGCTAAAAAAGAGCCTTTTTGCTGATTAGATAATTTTTGATTCATAACAGTTTCTATTGAAAAATGAATAACTTATGATACTTTATTTTCAAGCGCTGATTTAAATCAAATTGCGGGCGCTTAAAAAACCTGCTAAATAGATGTTTCTTATGAGCCACCTATTTTTCAGGTGGTTTTTTTTATCTTTTATAAAAAAAACCTGGGTATTTAACCAAATTGTGCACCCGACATTAGTTAAAGCACTAAAAAGGAGAAAAAAATGACTAAAAATAAAAAAAGAGGGTTAATTGATAGATTAAATTCTGGACCAGTAATTTGTGCAGAAGGGTTTCTTTTTGAAATAGAGAAAAGAGGGTACATGTCTTCTGGAGAGTTTGTCCCAATGGTTTCATTAGAAAATCCTGAAGCTCTACTAAATTTACACAGAGATTTTCAACATGCTGGATCAGACATTGTTCAGGCTTTTACTTATAACGGACACAGGGAAAAAATGCGTGTAATTGGTAAAGAAGAACTTTTAGAACCACTAAATAGATCAGCTTTAAAAATTGCAAAAAAAGTTGCTCTCGATACACCAAAAGGAATTGAGCCTAACTTAATGGCTGGTAACATTTCTAATTCAAATATTTGGAACGATAAGGACACTAGTCAAAACAAAGAAGTTGAAAAAATGTTTTCGGAAATGGTTGGATGGGCTGTTGATGAAGGTGCAGATATATTAATTGGTGAAACTTTTTATTATGCGGAAGAAGCTTATACTGCTTTAAAAATAATGAAACAATCAGGATTACCCTCTGTTATTACAATTGCTCCTATGGGAGAAAATATTATGAGAGATGGAGTTTCTATTCTTGATACCTGCAAGGAGTTGGAACAAAGAGGAGGAGACGTGGTAGGAATGAATTGTTTTAGAGGACCTAATACTATGCTTCCTTATCTTAAAGAGATTAGAAAAGCATTAAAGTGTCATGTAGCTGGACTACCGATCACTTATAGAACAACTGAGGATCATCCTACTTTTTTTAATTTACCAGATAACAATGGATGTAGTTGTCATACTCCTCATAAAACCACATTTCCTACAGCTTTAGATCCGATGCAATGTAATAGGTATGAAATAGGCAGGTTTGCAAAAGAAGCTTTTGACCTTGGAATAAACTACTTAGGTGTTTGTTGTGGAGCAAATCCTATGTTGATTAGAGAAACTGCCGAAGCAGTTGGTTTAAAAGTTCCCGCTAGTAAATATAGAGAAAATATGGAAAATCATTTTTTGTTTGGAACACACGAAAGAATTCCAGAGCATCAAAAAGATTATACAGATAAAGCTTAATTAGAGTAAGGTTTTCTTGAAAATATTCTTCTTACCATTGGTTCAAAATGTTCCAATGGTAAGGATTTGTAATTAGGGTCAAAGCATCCTTGGTCGTACTTTTCACAAAAATCAATTGTTGCTTGATAATATTTATGGTCTTTATATTTTTCTCTTTTATTTCTATCACCTCCTAAATGATGTGCATAATAAAACGCTTGAAATTCTCCATGTCTTTCAACTATCCAATGAGTTTTTTCTGAAACATAAGGTTTTAAAATTGCCGCAGCGTATTCTGAATGATTCATAGGAGCTAACTCGTCTCCTATATCATGTAAAAGTGCTGCAACTATCATTTCCTCATCTTCTCCAGCCTTTAATGCTTTTGTCGCGCTTTGGAGAGAATGTTCCAATCTTGAAACTGGATAACCTTCTAAGGTTTTAGTTAGTCCTGACATATATTTAAGAATTCTATCAGCAGTTTTGCTTACGTAATTTTTTTCATGTTTTTCTAAAAATAGATAATCCTCTTTGGTTCCATTTTTCATTTCTGTAAAGTTTACTTTTTTCATATTTTAATTGTTTGAAGCAGTACTTAATAAAGAAAGTTGTGTAATTTTATCATCACCCAAATTATCTATTGGTTTAACAGGATAATCTCCAGTAAAATAATGATCTGTTAATTGAGGATAATTTTTATTTCTACTTTCAAACCCAATAGCTTTATAAAGCCCATCCATTGATAAGTATTTTAAACTTTTTGCCCCTATGTATTTGCAAATTTCGTCATTACTTTTATTTGCTGCTAAAAGTTCTTTTTTTGTAGGTGTATCAACACCATAAAAATCAGGGTATCTAATTTCTGGACTGGCTATTCTTACATGAACTTCTTTAGCTCCTGCGTCATATAACATTCTAACTATTTTGTAACTAGTCGTGCCTCTAACTAAAGAGTCATCAACTAAAATAATTCTTTTATCTTTTATAGATGTTTTGTTAGGATTTAATTTTAGTTTTACTCCAAGACTTCTAATTTTTTGGGAGGGTTCAATAAAGGTTCTTCCAACATAGTGATTTCTGATTAACCCTAATTCAAAATTTTTTTTGCTCTGCTGGCTATAACCCAAAGCTGCAGCATTACCAGAGTCTGGAACAGGCACAACTACATCCCCTTCAACATTATCCGCTTTAGCAAGTTCAATACCTAAATTTTTTCTATACTCATAAGCAGTTTTTCCATTTAAAATACTATCTGGTCTAGCAAAATAAATATATTCAAATACACAAGGTCGAACTTTTTGTTCTGGAAAAGGCTTGATGCTTTTTAAGCTATCATCTTCAATTAATATAATTTCTCCATTTTGAACTTCTCTTACGTATTTTGCACCAATTATATCTAAAGCACATGTTTCAGATGTCAAAACATATGAATTTTTTAATTTTCCAATAACAAGCGGTCTTATTCCAAAAGGATCTCTAACTCCAATTAATTTTTTTTGTGTTAGCATAACCAGCGCATAACCTCCCTGTATTTGAAATAATGCATCTACAATCTTATCTAAAGTTTTAATTCTTTTAGATTTAGCTATTAGTTGAACAATAGTTTCAGTATCTGATGTAGTGTGAAATATAGCGCCATCTTTGACTAATTTTGATCTTAAAGTTATTGCATTAGTTAAATTACCATTATGAGAAATGCATATTCCTCCAGCATTTGTATCTGCAAAAAATGGTTGAATATTTCTTAATGTTGTTCCACCAGTGGTGCTATACCTATTATGCCCAACTGCATATTTTCCAGTTAAGTTTTTTAATACTTTTTCTTTATTAAAATTATCTCCAACGAGGCCAAATCTTTTTTCAGAATGATATTGATCACCATCAAAAGTTACAATTCCACATCCTTCCTGGCCTCTGTGTTGAAGAGCATGCAATCCTAGCGCTGTAAGAGCAGATGCATCGTTATTATTACTTATGCCAAATACTCCACACTCTTCTTTCATTTTAGGATCAAAGTTCTTGAACTTTTTCTTTAGCATCGTTGTAACTTTCTTCATTTGGAAATTCTTTAATTAGATAATTACTACCTTTTTCTACATATGGAAAGGTAAACGATTTTTCAAAATCAATCGGCCACCTATCATGATTATAAATTATACTTATAGTTGAAAATATACACACACAAATTACGTAAGATCTCAAAAATCCAAAAAAGAATCCAAATACTTTATCCAATGTTCCAAGGCCTGAGTATGTCACGGCCTTTCCAATACCTTTGTTAACCATTAAAATTAAAAAAATTATTATAACAAAAATTCCCACACCTAAAATTATGTCTAAAACATATTCATTATCAATTATACCGTCAACAGAAGGCTTAATTTTAGGGAAAATTATTAGAGTTAATACATATGCCAACAACCACTTTGAAGCTGCAAATAAACTTAAAACAAAACCTTTTCTTAAACATTTAATTAAAGATAGTAATGTAAAAAAAATATATATTAAGTCAAAGCTAGAAATACTTTCAAAAATTTTTAAAAATTCATCCATTAAGTTAATTTATTTACTTTTAAAAGGTTGAAATACTAGCAATAATGCTGGTAATAGAGTTAATACCGATATCATTGCCAACAACATGGCAATACCAGTAAAAATTCCAAAATATATAGTCGGTACAAAATTAGACAAAACCAAAATTGAAAAACCAAAAACAATAGTTATTGATGTATTTAATATTGCGACACCTACTGTAGAATGACATTTTTTTAAAGTTAATTTGTAATCATTGATTTTGCTGTATTCTTCCTTGAATCTATAAATATAGTGAATACTATTATCTACAGCAATTCCTATTGTTATAGCAGCAATAGTTATTGTCATCATATCCAAAGGAATTTCTGCTAAACCAATAATTCCTAAAATAAAAAAAGCTGCAACAAAGTTTGGCACAACACCAATTAAAGATAACTTAATGTTTTTAAATAAAACAAAAAACATTGCAAATATTCCAATCATTACAAAACCAAGAGTTAAAATTTGTGATTTAAATAAACTCTGGAGCAAATTATTGAATAAAATAAGTACGCCCGCTAGCTTGTATTCTTCTTCTTTTAACCCTATTTTATTTGCTAAATCATAATTAATCTGCTTTATAAGTTTATCTCTTTTCAGATCTTCATTAGAATCTTTAATTCTTAAATTAATTCTTGCCTCAGAATCTGCTATTGAAATATATGGATCAACTATTTCTTTCCTAATTAAATCTGGAATTTTTGAATAAAGAACTCCCATTTCTAGGCTGCCAAGTGGCTTATTGTCATTTAAAGTTGTTGCTACTTGAATAATAGAGGAAAAAGACAATACCTTTCCTACAGCAGGTAGATTATCTAAATAGTTGTGAACTTTGTCAATTTTATCTATCTTGTCTTTAGTGAACCAATATTTTGAATCATCACCTTCAGTTTTATCTTCTTCCCATTCATCTTCTTCATCTTCAACATCATCTTCTTTTTTTGGAAATTTTATAATAACTTCAAGTGGTGTAGTTCCGCCCAATTTTTCATCTATAAGCTTCATGCCTTTGTAAATTTCTGTATTTTTACTAAAATAATTTATGAAGCTATTTTCTACCTCTAGACGAGAGATGCCCAAGATGCTTATAAAAAAAATTGCTGCACTTATAATAAAAATTAAACCTTTGTTATTAATTGATATTTTTCCTAGAAAATTTGTAATAACTGAGTTTTTATTTTCATTAATATTTACAGTTAAATCTGAAACAAAACTAACTAAAGTCGGCAACAAACTAAAGGTAACAATAAATGAAACAATCAAACCCAAAGTCATCATCCATCCAAAGTCTATTATTGGTTTTATTTCACTAAAAATTAATGAAAGAAAGGCACAAATTGTTGTAAGAACTGTATAAAGAATTGGCCAGAACATTTTACTTGTTGTTTGAAGAATTATTTCTTTTTTATCTAGATTTGGTTTTTCTTTTGTTAACTGCAAAAATCTGGTGCTCATATGTATATTCATCGCCATAGTTAAAATTAGCATCAAAGCAATAAAGTTTGATGATATCACGGTAACTTTCCAGTCTAATAAACCAAGCAGACCCATCATTATTAAAACTGAAAAAAAACAGCTACTTATTGGGACTATAATCCAAGCAATTTTTTTAAAAACAAACCAAAGTGTTGCTACAATAAACACTAATACTCCTATACCAAAAACAACAATATCACTTTTTATAAATGACATCATGTCGTCAGCAATCATAGGAATTCCACCCAAATGTATTTTGCCGACACTACTATATGATTTTATTATTTCTCTTATTTTGATTATATTTTGGTGATTTTTTTTCTTTAATTTATCTTTATAAATTTCTATTTCCTTTTTACTCTTAAATTCTTTAGGGATTTCATTTTTTTTTATATTTACAATTATGCCGCTTGTTTTACCATCTTCGCTAATTACAAAGTTTCTAAAAACGGGACTGTTTAAAATTTCATTAAATCCTCTGTTTTTGTCAATCCCATCACTTTTAAGTGTGCTAAAATTTTGTAATCTTTCAGTTAATGTTTTATCAGTACTATTTAAAAGAGGGATATCTAGAATGGTTACAACATTATCTACCCAACCTAAGCTTTGAATTTTATATTTTAAACTAAGTAAATTATTAATAGAATTTTCTGAAACCATGTCTTCATTGGGAGTATAGGTTAAAACAAGAAATTCTTTAGAATTATATCTTTCTGTTATTTCTCTTAGGTATTTTAAATCTGGATCCCCATCAATTAATAATGTTTCCGAAGAAGCATCTAACTTAAAATCTTTTGCAAAAAATCCAAAACTAACAAGGCACAGCAGTAAAATTGCAAAAACTATCTTTGGTTTTTCAATTATATTTTTTTGGTAAAAATGTGAAAACATCTAATGCCAACTTATATAATTTAAATTAGTTATTTGGAATATCTTTAAATCTGGTAAACATCGGCTCAAATTCAAGAAAAACATTGCCTGTAGGACCATGACGCTGTTTACCTATAATTATTTCAGCACGATTTGCTACATCGTTCATTTTAGATTGCCATTCTGCATGCTCAACAGTTGCTGGTTGAGGCTCTTTTCTTTCAAGGTAATACGCTTCTCTAAAAACAAACATTACAACATCAGCATCTTGTTCTATTGAGCCAGATTCTCTTAAATCAGATAACTGAGGTTTTTTGTCATCCCTTTGTTCCACAGCTCTTGAAAGTTGTGATAAAGCTAATACAGGAACAGATAATTCTTTTGCTAAAGCTTTTAATCCTTGAGTAATTTCAGAAATTTCTTGGACTCTTCCATCTTTAAAATTAGCAGCTCTCATCAATTGTATATAGTCCACTACCACCATATCTAAACCATAAAGTCTCTTTATTCTTCTAGCTCTATTGCTTAAAGCCGCAATACTTATGGCTGGAGTTTCATCTATGTAAAGAGGTAGTTCCGAAATATTTTTTGAAGTTTCAATAAATTTATCAAATTGCTCCTCAGAAATTCTCCCTCTTCTAATATCATTTGATTTAATTCTTGATTGTTCTGCTAAGATTCTAGTTGAAAGTTGTTCGGATGACATTTCAAGAGAAAAGAATGCAATAGTGGATTTTCTACCTTCCTCTTGGATTTTTTTTGCAGCATTAAATGCAATATTAGTTGCTAATGCAGTTTTACCCATTGAAGGTCTTCCTGCTATAATTAACAAGTCAGATTTATGTAGTCCTCCTAGTCTATCGTCAAGGTCAGTTAATCCTGTCGGCACTCCAACAATTCCTTCTTCATTTTTATATGCGTTGGAAGCCATTTCGATAGTCATCTTCATTGCTTCATCAAACTTTATCAATGAAGAACTAAAAGATCCTTTTTCAGCTAAATCAAATAGAGATTTTTCAAAATTCTCA
>CAZAGV010000011.1:0-23343 GCA_964484975.1 uncultured Candidatus Pelagibacter sp. | reverse complement strand
GAACCTTTAAAATGGAATAAATTGATTAAAAACAAAAACACTTTTTTAATTGATGCTAGAAAACCATTTGAATACAATGTCGGTACATTTAAAGGGGCCATAAACCCTAAAGTTGATAATTTTAGAGAATTTCCAAAGTATCTTAAAAAATTAGATAAAAGAAAAGTTATAGCAATGTTTTGCACTGGTGGAATAAGATGCGAAAAAGCAAGCGTTTATCTAGACAAAAAAGGCTTTAACAATGTTTATCAACTAAAAGGTGGAATTATAAATTATTTAAAAAAAATAAAAAAAAACAAAACCTTATGGAAAGGTGAATGTTATGTTTTTGACAATAGAGTTTCAATAAAACATGGACTAGTTCCTGGTAGTTTTTCAATGTGTAGTGGCTGTAGAAAACCTATTTCAAATAATGATAAAAAATCTAAAAAATATGAAGAAGGAGTTTCATGTCCAAATTGCCACGATATTTTAACAAATTCACAAAAAGAAAGATTTAGAATGAGACAAAAGCAAATAAACATTGCAAAAAAACATGGAAAAAAACATATTTTTCAAAAAGAATTTTAAAAAAAAATATGGATTTACTAAAAGATAACATTCCTAAACTAGTTAAAAAACTTTCTGTTCCTGCAATGGTAGGCAGTTTGTTTCAAACACTATATAACGTTGTTGATACTTTTTTTGCAGGTAAAGTATCACCTGAAGCTCTTTCAGCGTTAAGCAAATCATTTCCTATTTATTTTATAATAATAGCAGCTTCTATTGGTGTAACAGTAGCCGGATCTTCACTAATCGGTAATAGCATAGGCAAAAAAAATGAAAATGAAACCTTAAATTATTTCACACACATTAATTATTATGGAATTATTATTTCTATTATAATTACTATTTTAGGTTTAACTTATGCTGAAAAAGTATTTCTTTTAATGGGTTCAACAGTAGAAGTTGTTTCATTAGGTCTTGAATATACAAATATTATATACATGGGGGCAACACTATTTATTTTGGTTGTATCATTTAATTCAATGTTACATGCTGAAGGTGATACCAAAACCTATAGAAATGCTTTAATATTATCTTTTTTTCTTAATATAATTTTAAATCCAATTTTAATTTTTGGTTTTGCTTTTATTCCAGCGATGGGAATTAAAGGAATAGGTTTAGCTACAATAATTTCTCAATTAGTATCATTTATAATTGTATTAGTTAAAATTTTAAAAAATCATAGAGTTAAAAAATTAACTAAAGATTTTTTATTACCTAAATTTATATATTTAAAAAATATTTTCTTTCAATCAATGCCAATTTCAATCTCAATTTGTGGTTATGCATTAGCATCAGCTATTATTTTTACTTACGTCGGCCAATCTGGCGAATATGCTGTTGCTGGATATGGAGTTGGAACTAGAATTGAACAGGTTGTTCTTCTTCCAATATTAGGAATTAATACAGCTATTATATCTATAATTGCTCAAAATTATGGCGCTAACAATATTAACAGAATAAAAGAAACCTATTTTACCGCAATTAAATACGCATTTATAATAATGATTACTGCCGGAACATTAGTTTTTCTTTCAGCAAATATAATTACAAGTTTTTTTTCAAATGACCCTGAAGTTATAGAATATGGCAAAAGATACCTTAAGATATCAGCATTTGTTTTACCAGCTTACCCAGTTTTTTTTCTTTCAAACGGTTTTTTTATGGCTTTAAAAAAGTCTGAAAATGCCATGATTTCAAACCTTTTTAGGAATGTGGTGAATCCAATAGTAGTATTTTATATAGCAAAATATTTTAACGCAAGTTTTGATAATTTTCTTTGGACATGGGTGAGTATTAACTGGTTTTTTTCAATATCGTATTTTTTTATAATACTCTATTATTTTAAATCTAGGTTAGATAAATCTAGCACTGTCGTTCATCCATGACCATAGATGATTTGAAAAAGATCTTCTAACAAATAAATTTAAATCATTAATATTTTTATTATGAATAATTACATCAATGTGATTAAGCAGAGTTTGAGTCACGGCACCTTTTGAATTTTTAAAATCATTAAAATTAAATGGACAGCCTGCTGATAATAACTCAAATACATTATCTCCTTTTAAATTAATCATAACCCAGTGATCACTTACATTTGTAACAGAACCAAGTTTAATTTTTGAAATTTGATGAAAAAGTTTATTTTCTAAAGAATTATTATTTTTCAAATCAATTTTATCACTGGAATAAATCAACCACTCATCAGGACTTAACCAAAGAATATTTAATTTTTCATTACTAGATGATGTGTTTGGATCTGTAGGAGGAATTATTGACAATTCTTTTGCTATTTTAGTTATAAAATCTCTATTTTTTCCTCTTAAGTTTATTTTAATGATAGGTTCAACCTCTGAAATTTTTATTTGTAAATAGTCTTTTACATCCATAATTGGAGAATTATAATTAAGCATTTAACCTCTTATTTTCTTTATCTAAAAAAACAGTATCCGTTATTGTTACATTAATTGTTTTATTCTTCATAGGAACAAACATTTTTTGTCCTTTTAATTTTTTGCCATTTTTTAATATTGCAAGTGCAATTGATTTATTTAAATTTGGACTAAAGTAACTCGAGGTAACATGACCAAGCATTTCAATGGGCTGTTTGTTTGTTTCCGAAACTATTTGTGCACCTTCTTCTAAAACTTCTTTTGGATCATCTGTTACTAATCCAACTAACTGTTTTCTATCTTCTCTAATGGTATCACTTCTGTACAAAGATCTTTTGCCAATAAAATCATATTTCTTTTTACTAATTATCCAATCCATTTGTAAATCTACAGGAGTCATTGTTCCATCTGTGTCTTGACCAGCTATAATGAATCCTTTTTCAGCTCTCAGTAGGTGCATCGTTTCTGTTCCATAAGGTGTAATGTTAAATTCTTTACCGGCCTCGAAGCATTTTTCCCAAACAGATTTTCCATATGAGGATTGAATATTAATTTCGTAACTATGTTCACCTGTGAAACTAATTCTCATTACTCTACATTTTATATTGTCTATTAATGCATTTTTAAAAGACATATGTGGAAATTCCTTATCTGATAAATCTATATCTGGAATTACTTTTGAAAGGATTTTTTTTGAATTCGGCCCGCAGATGCTAACAGTTGCATAATGATCTGTAACTGAAGTTAAATAAACATCTAATTCAGGCCATTCTGTTTGTAGATAGTCTTCTAATTTAGAAAGTACATTAGCAGCACCACCAGTTGTAGTAGTCATTATATAGTGGTTTTCACCCAATCTTGTTGTAACTCCATCGTCATAAACCATTCCATCTTCATTAAGCATAAGTCCATATCTACATTTGCCAATTTCTAATTTTGACCACGCGTTTGTATAAACTCTATTTAAAAATTCTGAGGCGTCACTTCCTTGAATATCTATCTTACCAAGGGTAGAAGCATCTAAGATGCCAGCGCTATCTCTAGCAGCTTTACTTTCTCTCTGAACAGCTTCATACATAGTTTCATTTTTTATTGGATAATACCAAGCTCTTTTCCATTGGCCGACATTTTCAAATTTTGCATTATATTTAGCATGCCAATCATGCATAGGTGTTTTTCTTGTGATATCAAAAAATTCACCAACATTTCTTCCTACGATTGCTCCAAAAGTTAATGGTGTGTATGGAGGTCTAAATGTAGTTGTTCCCAATTCACCCATATTAACCACGGCAGCTTCAGCAATAATTCCTAAAGCATGCATGTTTGATAATTTGCCTTGATCGGTACCCATACCAGTTGTTGTATATCTTTTTACATGTTCTATTGATTTAAAGCCTTCTCTTAGAGCCAATTTTACATCTTTTGCCGTAGAGTCATTTTGAAAATCCAAAAAAGGTTTAGTTTTTCCCAAAGGTTTATTTGATGGAAGCAACCAAATATTTTTCTTATCCGTTTCTTTTGAACATTTAATTTCTAAATTTTCATAATCTGAATTATTTACATTTAGAAATTCTTTAATTGATTTATTAGAGTTTTTTATAACATCATCTAATTCAAAATCACCATTACATGATCCAATACTTATTTGTTCTGATGCTGATTTATCAGGTAGAAAAATATTATCTTTATCTCTAAATTTTAGTTTACCACCTGATTGAGTAAATAAATGTACTCTTGGAGTCCAACCTCCAGAAATACCCAAACAATCACATTCTTCTTTTGATTTATTTCCTACAACATCAGCTCCGTCATCAGATAACTTCATTAATTCAATTGAGCTAATTCTTTTATAGCCATTTGTATTAACTACAGTATGCTTCCAATGAATTTTAATTCCCAATTTTTCAGCTTCTTTAACAATTGATGAATTTGATTTATCTCTTATATCGATCACTGAATTTACGATAACACCACTTTTACTTAAAGAAATAGCAGTTTCATAAGTTGAATCATTGTTAGTAAATAGAGATATGTTTTGACCACATTTAACACCATAATAATCAATATATTTTTTGATAGATGATGAAAGAATAATACCTGGTCTATCATTATTATTGAAAATCAATGGCCTTTCCATAGCTCCTGTGGCTATAATTACTTTTTTTGCTCTAATTTTCCAAAGTCTTTGGCGAATTTTATCTTTTTTTTCATTTAAGCTTAAATGGTCAGTTAAGTTTTCCCTAGCTAATAGATAATTGTAACTATGATAAGCAGCTAATGTAGTTCTAGTTTTTATAGTTAAATTTTTAAAAGAATTTAAATTTTCAATTTCTTTTTTTAACCATTGATTTGAATAAGAATTATTTATTTTAAAACATTCATTTTCTTGAAAAAGAGTAGTTCCACCCAAGTTATTTTTGTCATCTATTAAAACTGTATTTAAGTTATTCTGAGCAGCTAACTTAGCAGCAATAATTCCTGATATACCTCCTCCAACTACCAAAACATCACAGTGTAAATACCTATGATCATAAATATCTTTATCAGGTTTTGTTGGAGATCTACCAAGACCTGCAGATTTTCTAATAAAGTATTCATATTTTTTCCAAAAACTAGCAGGCCACATGAATGTTTTGTAATAAAAGGCTGCAGGTATAAAAAGGGAAAAAAAATTATTTATTGCACCTACGTCAAAGTTAACACTCGGCCAACAATTTTGGCTTGTAGCTTCTAAACCTTCATATAATTCTATTTCAGTTGCTCTTGTATTGGGCTCAGTCATAGATGAGTCATTTCCCACTTGAACAATTCCATTAGGTTCTTCAGAACCGCAAGTCATTATTCCTCTTGGACGGTGATATTTAAAACTTCTTCCAACAAGATGAATATCGTTTGCTAATAAAGCTGACGCTAAAGTATCACCCCTAAATCCATATAAAGTTTTACCATTAAATTTAAAAGATATTCTAGATGTTTTATCAATAAACTTGTTATTTGTTATTCTTAAATTTTTGTTCATTATGTTATAGGAGGTTTTTCACCCATTTTGTATACAGCATGAATTTTATCGTTGGATGTATCTCTAACTATATTAAACCACTTTCTACATCCGTGCGCATGATTCCATCTCTCTAATTGAACACCCTTAATATTTTTTCTCATAAATAAAAATTCAGCCCATTGGTCATCACTTAATTCAGTTGGTTGTTTTGGTCTTACAATGTGTGCTTCTCCTCCAGCAGAAAATTCACTTTGATCTCTTTCACCACAATATGGACAATTAATTAAAAACATCAGTGTGCTACAGCAGCTGCTCCATGTTCATCAACAAGATTGCCACTTACAAATCTATTAATATTAAAATCATCATTTAGTTTATGAGGTTCATCGTTAGCAATAGTGTGTGCAAATAAATCACCCGAACCTGGTGTAGCTTTAAATCCTCCAGTTCCCCAGCCACAATTAAAATATAATCCTTTAATGTGTGTTTTACTAATTATAGGACTTGCGTCTGGACAAATATCTACAATTCCGCCCCATTGTCTTAACATTTTCATTCTACTAAAAATAGGGTAGAGCTCTAATATAGCTTTTAAAGTTCCTTCTACAACATCATGACTTCCTCTTTGAGTGTAAGATATGTAAGCATCTGTTCCTGCACCTATAACTAATTCACCTTTATCAGATTGGCTAATGTAAGCATGAACTGCATTTGACATAACTACAGTATCTATAATTGGTTTGACAGGTTCAGATACTAATGCTTGTAAAGGTTTGCTCTCCAAGGGTAGTTTTATATCTACCATTTTAGCAATGACACTAGAATGTCCAGCAGCAACAACTCCAATTTTTTTTGTTTTTATGAATCCTTTTGTTGTTTCTATACCCTCAACACTATCTCCATTTCTTTTAATTCCTTTAACTTCACAATTTTGAATAATATCAACACCCATGGCATCAGCACCACGTGCATAACCCCAGGCAACAGCATCATGTCTAGCTGTCCCAGCTCTTCTCTGCAAAGTTCCTCCTAAAACTGGGTATCTAATGTCCGGTGATGTATTAATTATTGGGCAAAAATTTTTAACTTCTTCAGTATTTAACCAAACAGCATCAATACCATTTAATCTATTTGCGTGTGTTCTTCTTTTTAAATCTCTTACATCTTGGAGGTTATGAGCTAAATTCATCACTCCTCTTTGACTAAACATGACATTATAATTTAATTCTTGAGATAAACTTTCCCAAATTTTTAAAGCATGGTCATATAATCCAGCACTAGCATCCCACAGATAATTTGATCTAATAATAGTTGTGTTTCTTCCAGTATTACCTCCACCAATCCATCCTTTTTCAACAACTGCAATATTTGTCATGTTGTGTTTTTTTGCTAGATAAAATGCTGTAGCTAATCCGTGACCTCCACCACCAATAATAATTGCATCATATTCTTTTTTTGGTTCAGGATCTCTCCAAGCTCTTTGCCAATTTTCATGATAACTAAAAGCATTCTTAATTAGAGAAAATATAGAGTATTTGTTTTTCATAATTTGCACAAAATTACTTGATTAATATTGAATATTCAATGATTTCAAGTTACACAGTAATCAACGGAAAGGTGGGTGAGCTGGTTTAAACCAACGGGTTGCTAACTCGTCGTGCGTCGAAAGATGTACCGAGGGTTCGAATCCCTCCCTTTCCGCCATTAATAGAGTGGATCGTTTTTAAAAAAATCTTTTAGCTTTATTGGTTTTTGTTCAAGTATGTATCTGTAAACGTTATAATTTTCTAAAACTCTCTGAACGTAATTTCTAGTTTCTTTAAATTTAATTAGCTCAATCCAATCAACATAATCAATTTTACCTTTTTGTGGATTTTTATTTATTTTTTTCCAATATCTAACCCTTTTTGGTCCAGCATTATAAGCTGCGATGGCAAAAGGATACGAACCTTCGTATTCAAGTATTAGTCCAGCTATATAATGAGAACCAAGATTTACATTGTATTCAGGATCTGTAGTTAGCTTTGATTTTGAATATGGTAATTTAGCTTGCTTTGCCACAACTCTAGCAGTGTAAGTCATTAATTGCATTAATCCTTTGGCACCAGCACGGCTATAAGCACTTGTGTCAAATTCACTTTCTTGCCTGATTATAGATAATATAAATGCAGATTCAGGAATTTTTCTACCATTTATAATTTTTGGAGTACTTATAACTGGATAATTATATTTATTATGAAATCTTTTTTCATATGATGCGATTTTTGCAATTTGAATCGCAAAATCAAATCTTGATATATCAGTAGCTAATTTTGCAGCCAAAACCTCACTACCCAATAAAACATTATCATTTGCTAGGCCTCTTAATAAATGTTTTGTATATTTATCTTTATTTAGTTCATCTAATAGATGCACTACTTTAACTACGTTTTTTTTATAAAACTTTTCTGCATATTTTTTATCAACTTGCATAAGCTTATTTAATTCTATTTCTTTATTTGGGTTAATTTTCAAGTGTGAAAGTTGACCATAATATGTTGTTAAATATTTTGATGCTTCACCATACCACTCATTAGCTAATTCTTTTTTTCCAATTTTTTCATATGTTCTACCTAGCCAATAAGCACCTCTAGATAAGCTTATTGGGTAACCAACGTTATTATAAAAATTTGTAAAATGATTTTCAGCTAGAATAGGATCTTTTAAAAAACTTAATGCTATCCATCCACTCATCCATTCAGCTTCAGCGTACTCTGGGCCTTCTGTTAAAGCGTGATTACTTACAATTTTATATGCAGTTTCATATTTTTTTTTGTAAATTAAAGATCTTCCAATTATTCTTCTTTCTACCCACCACTTATCAGGCCTTACCATATATTCTTTTGTATTTTTAATTTTTTGTAATATTTCAAGTGATCCATCAACTCTTCCTCTTTTTCTTCTCCACTTTAAACGATCATAATTTAAACCAGGATCATTTTTAAGTTTTTGAGGAACTTTGCTAATTGCAGTATCAACACCATATGACTTACTCATAAGCAGCTGTCTAGCAGTATAAAGCAATCGATAATCTTTTGGCAAATATCTGAGCATACGCTTTAAATCCCAATATTTATTTTCGTAGGCTAAATAATCAGCTCTTTTAATATAATCGTTGGAATTTAAAATTTTTTTGAATTTTTTTTTAAAAAATTTCATATCATTTCTACTTAAATCAGCAGTAATCCAACCTTCTTTAATTAATTTGTTTCCTTTAGTCTGGTCACCTTTGTGTAGATGTGCTTGACCTAAAACAATTTTTCCAAAACCACTTAATGGGGGATGTTTTTTAAACCATTCAATAATGAAATTTGGAGATGAATCTCTTATGGATAATTTGTGTTCACCTAAATATTTAATTCTGTTTATTCTCGGATATTTAGGATGTAATTCAATAAATCTTTTGTATTCATAAAATGGTAATTGATTTCCAGTTGTTAAAAGATGTTTCCATCTTACAAAATAATATATTGATTTATCTCTAGCTTTTTTTGCAGTTTTTTCAGCGGAAGACCATTTTTTTTGCTCCATTGATTTGATTGATATCTTTGCAATTTCATAATCTTTTTTTGAATAATATTTAGATTTTTTTGCCCTAACTGACTTTTCTTTTTTAACAACTAGAGGTTTGTTTCTTGGAATAATCTCTCCGTTTATAATTAATTTTTTAACTTTTTTTATCTCAGTTTCTTCTGATTTAGGAGCAGGTTTTTTTAAAGGAATTAAATAATTTGCTATTTTTTTTGATTTTTGCTCTTCATTTATAATTGGTTTTTTTTTTGGTAAAATAATTTTTTCATTAGCATAGATTAAATTTTTATTCACAAATAAGGTAAAAAAAATTATTGTTAATTTTAAGAGCTTTTTTTTCATAATAAATTTAATGAATCGTTAGCAATTTATGTTATAAGATCTCATGTTTAAAGGTTCAAATGTAGCACTTATAACACCATTCAAAGATAATAATCTAGATGAAGAAAATTATATTAAATTAATAAATTTTCATTTAGAAAATAATACTAATGGCCTGGTTCCAGCCGGCACAACTGGTGAATCGCCAACTTTAAGCCATAAAGAACATGAAAAAGTTATAGAACTTTGTATAAAGGAAGCTAAAGGAAAAATACCGGTAATTGCTGGCACAGGATCCAATTCAACAGAAGAAGCCGTATCATTAACAAAGCACGCTGAAAAAGCAGGTGCTGATGGAGTATTAGTTGTTACTCCATACTATAACAAGCCTACACAAGAAGGTTTGTATCAACATTATAAAACTATAAATGACAATACAAGCCTTCCTATTATAATTTATAATATCCCAAGTAGATGTGTAATTGACATGTCTGTTGACACTATGGCAAAATTATTTGAGCTAAAGAATATTGCTGGAGTTAAAGATGCAACAGGTGATCTGAATAGACTTGATCAAACAATAAAAAAATTAGGATCTGAGTTTATACAGCTTACTGGAGAGGATGGACTTGCATTTGAATTTAATAGAAGAGGTGGCGTAGGAATGATTTCTGTTACAGCTAATATTGCACCTAAATTATGTTCAGATATGCAAAAATATTCAAAATCAAAATCTGATAATGAAATAAAAGAAGCCGAAAGAATAGATCAAATGTTACAGCCATTACATAAATCTTTGTTTATAGAGAGTAATCCTGCTCCAGTTAAATACGCAGCGAAACTTTTAGGATTATGTGATGATGAAATTAGACTACCATTAGTTAAAATTAAAAAAGAAACTCAAGAAGAAGTTAAAAAAGCTTTATCATCAGCTAAACTTTTTAGTTAATGAAAAAAAAAACCAATCCTGGTTTAAAAATTATCTGTTTAAATCGAAAAGCAAGTTTTAATTATTTTTTTCATGAACTAATTGAAGCGGGGGTAGTTTTAAAAGGTTCAGAGATTAAATCAATTAGATCTGGAAAAGTGAATATTGCAGATTCCTATGCTATAGAAAAAAATGGTGAAATTTATTTAATTAATTCTCATATTTCTTCGTATAAAGAAGCTAGTTATTCAAATCATAATCCAACCGATGAAAGAAAACTTTTATTTAACAAAAAAGAAATTAATAAACTTACTGGTAAAATCAATGCAGAAGGTTTTACTTTAGTGCCTACAAAAATGTATTTCAAAAAAGGTAAAGCTAAGCTTGAAATTGCTGTAGCAAAAGGAAAAAAACAATACGATAAAAGACAAACTAAAAAAAATAGAGATTGGAATCGTGATAAAGCAAGATACTTCAGGAAATCTAGTTAATATAGTTTATCTAGGTATTGGATCTAATTTGGGTAATAAAAAGAGAAATATTGAAAAAGCTAAATATCTCTTAGAAAAAAATCAAATTAAAATTGTAAAAAGTTCTAGCATTTACGAAACATATTCTTGGCCAAATAAAAAACACCCAAAATTTTATAATATTGTAATTAAAATTATCACTAAATTAAAACCTATAAATTTATTTTTTACTATTAAAGATATAGAAAATAAACTTGGGAGAAAAAAATCAAAGGCCAATGCGCCCAGAACTTGTGATATTGATATTATAGATTACAAAGAGACTGTCTATAAATTAGATGTAAACAACAATAAATTACTCATTCCTCATCCAAGGCTACATAATAGAAATTTTGTTTTGTTTCCTTTGTTTGAGATTGAAAAAAACTGGAAACACCCTTTAAAAAAAACAAAAATTCAAGATTTGATAGGAAAACTAGATAATTTTTCTCTTTACTCTATTAAACAAATTTAAATAAATGATATAAATTACCTATGTTAAATTCTGAAGAATTAATAACAAAGGTAAAATCTTATAATAAGTTTCTAAATCCGGAAACTTTAACGAAGGCTTATAATTTTGCCTTAAAAGCCCATGAAAAACAAAAAAGAGATGAAGGGTCACCTTATATTATCCATCCTGTTGCTGTAGCTAGTATTTTAACAGAATTAAAACTAGATAGTGCGACAATAGCTACAGGACTTCTTCACGATACTATAGAAGACACATACGCAACATACCAAACCATAAAAGAAGAATTTGGTATAGAAGTTGCAGATTTAGTTGACGGTGTTACAAAAATTTCTGAATTTGAAAATCAAGCAATATCTAACTCAAAAGCTGAGAATTTTAGAAAACTTATTTTAGCTACATCAAAAGATATCAGAGTTTTGTTAGTTAAGCTTGCTGACAGACTGCACAATATGAGAACAATTAAATTTATTACGAATAATGACAAACAAATACGTAAAGCAAAAGAAACAATGGAAATATATGCCCCACTAGCTGACAGAATGGGCATGAACAGAATAAGAGACGAACTTGAAGATCTTTCATTTGAAATTTTGAATCCTGATGCAAGAAAGTTAATTAAAGATAGGCTAGATAATATCAAAGAAAACAACTTAACTAATTTTAAATCTCTATCAGATGATTTTAATACTTTGATGATTGAAAATAATTTATCAGTTAAAATTTTTGGTAGAGAAAAAACTCCTTTTTCAATCTGGAGAAAAATCCAACGAAAAAGAACTTCACTCGAGCAGATAACAGATGTAATTGGGTTTAGAGTTATTCTTAGCAATATTGAAAATTGTTACAAGGCATTAGGAATTTTTCACAAAAAGTGGAATTGTATACCTGGAAAATTTAAAGATTATATTTCCTCACCTAAATTAAATGATTATCAATCTTTACATACATCAATAATTGGACCTAGCAAAAGACCTGTAGAAATTCAATTAAGGACTATGCCAATGCATGAATTTGCTCAAAGAGGTATAGCATCTCACTGGAAATATAAATCGTCTGAGAAAATTAATTCTTTAACATGGAAAGAGTACGATTGGTTAAAAGATTTGGTTGAAATAATTGACAGAAATGAAAACCCAGAACATTATTTTGAATATACAAAATTACAAATGTTCCAGGACAACGTTTTTTCTTTTACACCAAAAGGCTCAATTATAAAATTACCAAAAGATGCTACACCAATTGATTTTGCATATGCCGTACATACTAAAATTGGAGACACTGCTATTGCATGCGAAATTAATGGAAGAGACAGTCCATTGCAAAGCTCTTTAAGAAATGGCGATGTCGTAAAAATTATTACTTCAAAAAATGTATCACCATCACTTCACTGGATAAATACCGCAAAGACTGGAAAAGCTAGAGCAGCTATTAAAAGACATTGGGAGTACAATGATAAAGAAGAAGTGATAAAATCAAAAACTTATAACACAACTTTATGGTTATCTTTACCTGATCAACCAGGTAAATTAGGCGAGGTAACTACTTTGATTGGTCTTAATCAAGTAAATATTTCTAATGTTGAAATGACAGAAAAAACACCAGAATATATAAATTTTAAATTTAATTTAATAATAAAAAATCTTAAAAACTTTACAAATCTAATCAGTGAGTTAAAACAAAAAGAGTTTAAGTTTAAAATTATCAGGCACAAAAATAAAAAATATGCTTTCATTAAAAAACTCTTTAGCAATTTTAAGAAAAACTAATGCTTTGCTAGAAGGTCATTTTGTATTATCTTCAGGACTTCATTCTCCAAACTACGTACAGTGCGCAAAATTACTAAGTAACCCAAATAAAGCTAATAAAATTTGCATGTCCTTAAGTAAAAAAATCAGGAAGAAATTTAAAAAAATAGATTTAATTTTATCACCAGCTATGGGCGGGATAATAATTGGTTATGAAATTGGCAAATTGTTAAAAAAAGAAACAATTTTTTGTGAAAGAGTATCAGGTAAATTTTTGCTTAGAAGAGGCTTTAGTATAAAAAAAAATTCAAAAGTTTTAATAGTTGAAGATGTAATAACTACCGGAAAATCTAGTCTTGAATGTGCTAAACTTATTAAAAGATCTAGAGCTAAACCAATAGGCTTTGCTTGTATAATTGATAGATCAAATAAAAAAAATTTAAAAATTAAAAAAAATATCGTTTCACAAATTAAACTAAATATACCAACATATAAAAAAAATAATTTGCCATCTAATTTAAAAAATATTCCAATAACTAAACCAGGTAGCAGACATCTAAAATGAAAAGATTAGGTGTAAACATAGACCACGTTGCAACAATAAGAAATGCAAGAGATGGATTACACCCCAGCCCATTAAAAGTTGCAAAAGAAGCAATTAAATTTGGTGCAGATTCTATAACTATACATTTGAGAGAAGACAGAAGACATATAAAGGATATTGATTTGAGAAACTTATCTAAGACAAAAATTCCATTAAACTTAGAGATAGCATGTAATTATAAAATGATGAGAATTGCATTAAAAAATAGTCCAAAATATGTATGCTTAGTACCTGAGAAAAGAAAAGAATTAACAACAGAAGGAGGATTAAATGTTGTTAAGTATTATAAAAAAATCAAATTTATTGTAAGAAAGTTAAATAATAAAAAAATCAGAACAAGTCTTTTTGTTAACCCAACAATAAAAGATATTGTTTATTCAAAAAAAATTAATGCTGATTGTGTAGAGATACACACTGGAAAAATATCCAATTTAATTAAAAAGAAAAAAAATTATTTAAATGAACTTAAAATAATTAAAAAATGTGCTGTATTAGCTAATTCTTTAGGCATCGAGGTCCACGCAGGACATGGCATGGATTATAAAACAACTAAAATTCTAGCAAAAATTGACGAAATAAAAGAATTTAATATAGGACATTTTATTATTGGTGAAGCTGTATCTATTGGTTTACAAAATGTTATTAAAAAAATTAATAAGTTTATTAAAAAATAATGAAAATAATTGGCCTTGGAGTCGATATTGTTGACAATAAAAGAATAAAAAAATCAATTAAAAATAAACAATTTATTTCACGCATCTTCTCAAAAAAAGAAATAAATCAATCCATTAAATTTATTGATAAAACAAATTATTTTTCAAAAAGATTTGCAGCCAAAGAATCTTTATCTAAAGCCATAGGAACTGGATTCAGAAAAGGGTTGAATTTTAGGGATATTTCCATTGTTAATGATAAATATGGTAAACCATATTATGAATTAAACAATAACGTAAAAAAACTTATTTATTCTAAATTTAAGGTAAAAAAAATTAAAATTTCTCTATCTTTAGCTGATGAAAAAAAATATTCTATTGCTTTTTCAGTGATTCATAAATGATTAGTAAAAGCTCAATAATTGATAATTTAAAAACATTATTTTATGCTTTAATAATTGCCATAATAATTAGATCATTATTGTTACAGCCTTTTTATATACCTTCATCATCAATGGAACCTAATTTATTGGTTGGTGACAGACTATTTGTAACTAAATATTCTTATGGTTATAGCAAGCATTCATTTCCATTTAGTCCTAATATTATTAATGGAAGAATTTTATCTACTGAACCAAAAAGGGGTGATGTCGTTGTATTTAAGACTCCAGCTGATAACAGAACAGATTATATTAAAAGATTAATTGGCTTACCTGGTGATGAAATTCAATTCATTGATGGAAATATATATATCAATAGCAGCCAGATATTAAAAACTTTAGTTAAATCAGCTGATAATGTTTATTGTGGAAACGACAAAATTAAAGTGAATTTTTTTGATGAAAAACTACCTAATGGAAAAACTTATACAAGTGCTTATAGGTCAGATCAGAGTTTCCAAAATTCTGATAAATTTATAGTTCCAGAAAATCATTATTTTTTTCTAGGGGATAACAGAGATTGTTCCAAAGATAGCAGATTTTTATCTGCAGTTGGCTATGTTCATCAAGACAATTTAGTTGGAAAAGCACAATTTTTATTTTTTTCTTCAGATCGTAGAATAGGAAGCATACTTAAATTTTGGGACTGGAGAGATATAATTAGATTTAATAGATTCTTCAAAAAAATTAATTAATGAGCGACAAATTAAGTAATTTACAAAAAAAAATAAACATTAAATTCAAAAATTTAAACTATCTTAAAAAATCAATAACACACAAAAGCTTTGATCCATTAAACAATTATGAAAAATTAGAATTTTTGGGTGATAGAATATTAGGATTTGTAATTTCAAAAAAATTAATTGAATTATATCCTGATCAAAGAGAAGGAGTATTAGATAAAAAATTAGCATCATTGGTAAACAAAAATAAATGTTTAGAAATTGCTAAGTTAATAAGTTTAGAAAAATTTATTTTAGTTGGAAATAAAAGTACAAAATCTAAAGTAGAAAATAAAATAATAGCGGATTCTATTGAGTCTCTGATTGGAGCTATCTATTATGATAAAGGATTTGAAGTTACTGAAAAATTTATTTTAAACATGTGGAAAAATTTTATTAATTTATCTGAAGAAACAATAATAGATTCCAAAACAAAATTGCAAGAATACTCATTAAAAAAATTTAAATCTTTGCCAATTTATAAACTCGCATCAAGTTCTGGACCAAAACATAAACCAAAATTTACAATATCCGTTAGATTAAAAGACACAAAATTATACGTAGGTTCTGGAGATTCGAAAAAAAAAGCAGAACAAAATGCTGCAAAAAAACTATTGGATAACTTGAAATAAAATGCATTGGTTTGATTGTGGGTATTTATTGTCAAAAAATAAATTTGGTGAAAATTCTATAATTGCCGAATTTTTCACACATAATCACGGAAAAATTTCAGGAGTAATTTATGGAGCTACATCTAAAAAAATTAGAAACTATCTTCAAATTGGAAACAAATTTCATATTAATTTTAATTCTAAAAATGAAAATAAACTAGGCTATCTAACTGTTGAAATTGAAAAAATATTAACGCCTTTATTTTTTGAAGATAAAAAAAAACTTTCCTGTATCGTATCCTCTATGGGGTTGGTTAAATTACTAACCGTTGATAATCAAACCAACTCTTCTATATACCAACTTATCGAAGACTTTTATACTTTTTTAGATAATAAAAATTGGATCAACAAATTAATCTTTTGGGAGTTGGAATTATTAAAATTAATTGGATACGACCTTGAATTAAAAAAAATTGTTAGCGAAGAAATTATTGATGACAAAAAATTATATTTTGTCTCAAATAATAATGAAAAAAAATATATACCAAATTTTTTGGTTGAAAAAAATAATGAGGTTAATGATTTTAATCAAATGTTTAGTGGTTTGAAATTAATTAGCGATTATTTAGATAAATCTATTTTACGACCAAATAATATTTCTCATCCAAAATCTAGAATTGAATTTTTGAATTCAATAAAAGAATAGATCTATTATTTTAAATCTTTTGCTATTTTATTCGCAAAATAAGTTACAACTGCATTTGCTCCAGCTCTTTTAAATCCAGTCAAAATTTCTATTATGGCACTTTTATTAATTATACCCTTATTAATTCCATTGCATATTAAACTGTATTCTCCTGAAACCTGATATGCTAAAACTGGAATTTTAAAATTATCCTTTACTATTCTAATTATATCCAAATAGGGCATACCTGGTTTTATCATTACCATATCAGCACCTTCTTTTATATCTAACGCTACTTCTCTTAGCGATTCTAAATTATTGCTATAATCCATCTGGTAAGTTTTTTTATCACCTTTAAGCAAATTTTTTGAGCCCACAGCATTTCTAAACGGTCCATAGAAGCTTGAAGCATATTTGACAGCATAGGACAATATTTGAACATTTTTAAAATTATGTTTGTCTAAATTTTTTCTTATTTCGCCAACTCTTCCATCCATCATATCTGATGGAGAAATTACATCGCAACCCATTTCAGCTTGTAGCAATGATTGCTTTACTAAAATTTCAACTGTTTCATCATTTAATATTTTACCTTTATATAATAGACCATCATGACCATGTGACGTATATGGATCAAGAGCAACATCACACATAATTCCTATAGAATTTTTATACTTTTTTTTTACATATTGAATTGCTTTACATACCAAATTATCTTCATTTAGAGATTCTGTTCCGTGACTATTTTTTAATATAGAATTTGTGTAAGGAAATAGAGCAACCATTGGAATTTTATTTGATACAGATTTATCTATAATTTCTGAAAGTCTATCTACACTATACCTATATACATCGGGCATAGATTTAATTGATTGTTTCTTATTTTTACCTCCAGTAAGAAATATTGGAATCACTAAATCATTGGTAGATAAAGTATTTTCTTTAACTAGCCTACGTGTCCAATCTTCTTTTCTATTTCTTCTAAGTCTTAAATTTGGATACTTTCCAGTGATAATCATTCTCAACTACTTTTTATATATGCGCCATTAGTTTTATATATTAAAATATTATATATTGTTGATATAAAAATACTATGTCTGGTGACTTTCATAAAGTAGAAAACCTAAAATTCGATATATCGAAATTGCAGAATGCACTAAAAACTGTTCTACAAAGAAAAAGCTATGATGACGCAGCTGGCACAAAATATATAGCCGGTATTTCGTTAAACCAAATTCCTGGTGACCCTGAGTCTATAAAAGGAGAAAATGTAAAAGGTATTTATTGGACAAGACCAGATAACTCAGGAAAAGAAGTGGTTAGAGCAAAAAAAATTAATGAAGCTGCATACACTGAATTTGTTGAAGATTTAAAAGATACATATTTTAAAGAAGTTTATGATGAACTTTCTAAAAGATTTAAATTAGGTAGAGTAAGAATATTACTAAAAGAACCAAGATCTACATTAAGTTGGCATAGAGATCCTGAGCCAAGATTACATATACCAATAATTACAAACCCTGGATGCATTATGGTAATAGATGAGACTGCAAAACATATGCCTGCTGATGGTTCAGCCTGGATTACAAATAATGTAAAATATCACAACGCATTTAATGGTGGTGAAGAGGGAAGAGTTCATTTGGTTGCTTGCGTTTTAGACTATAAATTTAATTAATTTTAGCTTATAAATCTTTGAATTGAAAAAAATTTTTATTTCTTCTGATCATGCAGGCTATAATCTAAAAAATAGCATTATTTCAAAGTTTTCAAAAATACAAAAGATTACAGATCTTGGTCCAAATTCAAAAGATTCAGTAGATTACCCTGATTTTGCAAAAAAATTATCTAAAAAAGTTGCTTCTAACAAAGGAAGTTTTGGAATACTTATATGTGGCTCTGGTATGGGAATGGCTATTGCGGCAAATAAAACCAAGAATATAAGAGCTGCCCTATGCTACAGCAAGAAAAATACTAAATTATCTCGATTGCATAATAATGCAAACATCATTACATTAGGGGGAAGATTGATTGATAAAAATAAAGCATTCGATCTAATAAAAATTTTCTTAAGAACAAGGTTTGAAGGTGGTAGACACTTAAGAAGAGTAAGAAAAATTTAATTATGTCTAGTGAGAGCAAATACTTAAACGATCAGTACAAAAGTTTTTTTGAAGACAGTTTATCTAAAACTGATCCTGATTTACATAAAGCTATTAATGATGAATTACAAAGACAACAAGAACATATCGAATTAATTGCTTCTGAGAATATCGTTTCTCAAGCTGTATTAGAAGCACAAGGATCTGTATTAACAAATAAATATGCAGAAGGTTATTCTGGAAAAAGATATTATAATGGATGCGAACATGTCGACGTTGTCGAAAATTTAGCAAATGAAAGATTAAAAAAATTGTTTGATTGTAAATTTGCTAATTCTCAACCACATTCTGGAGCTCAAGCGAATGGAGCTACCTTTTTAGCTTTGCTTAAACCCGGTGATACTTTTATGGGAATGAGTTTAAATTCTGGAGGTCATATTACCCATGGATTAAAAATTTCAATGTCTGGAAAATGGTTTAACCCTGTAGGTTATGATGTTGATAAAGATTCTGAACTTATTGATTATAAAGATGTTGAAAAACTTGCATTAGAACATAAACCAAAACTTATAATAGCTGGTGGAAGTGCATATTCTAGAGTTATAGATTTTAAAAAATTTAGAGAGATAGCTGATAAAGTAGGCGCTTATCTTATGGTTGACATGGCACACTTTTCAGGTCTAGTTGCAGGAAAAGGTTATCCTAACCCATGTGAACATGCGCACGTTGTGACTTCAACTACACACAAAGTTTTTAGAAGTGCAAGAGGAGGCATTATTTTAACAAATCATGAAGAGATAGCAAAAAAAATTAATACCGCAGTTTTTCCTGGGTACCAAGGTGGACCTTTAATGCATATTATTGCCGCAAAGGCAGCAGGTTTTCTTGAAGCGCTAAGGCCTGAATTTAAAGATTATATAAAATCTGTACTTGCTAATGCAAAAATTTTATCTGAAACTTTAAAAAATAATGGTTTTAAAATTTACTCTGGTGGAACTGATACTCATTTAATGTTGGTTGATTTAAGACCTTTTAAAGTTAAAGGAAATTTAGCAGCAGAAAGTTTATCAAAAGCAAATATAACGTGTAATAAAAACGGCATTCCATTTGACTCAGAAAGCCCGATGATTACATCTGGTATTAGACTAGGATCTCAAGCAGCAACCACAAGAGGTTTTGGTTTAAGGGAATTTAAAAAAGTAGGTGAATTAATTACTAAAGTAATTGATGGATTATCTAAAAATCCGGACGATAATAGCAAAATTGAAGATGAAGTTAGAAAAGAAGTTATTTCACTTTGTTCATCATTTCCAATATACAAGAATTTAAGAAAATGATTTGCCCATTATGTAAAAAAGGAGAAACTTCGGTTGTTGATTCAAGACCTACTGAAGATGGTGCCGCTATTAGAAGAAGAAGATTATGTGTTTGCGGTGAAAGATTTACTACATTTGAAAGGGTTCAATTCAGAGAAATGATGGTTGTAAAAAAAAATGGAAGAAAATCACCTTTCGATAGAGAAAAATTATCAAAATCAATTTATATTGCTTTAAAAAAGAGACCTATTGATACCGATACAGTTGAAAAATTTATAACAAATATTTCAAGATCCTTGGAGGAATTAGGCCAAAGTGAAATTGCTTCAAATACCATTGGCACTATGGTTATGGAAGGTTTAAAAGATTTGGACCCTGTTGCTTACGTTAGATTTGCGTCAGTTTATCGAAATTTTAGAGAAGAAAAAGATTTTATTCAATTCGTAGATAAAATTGATGTCTTCAAAAAAAGATAAATCTCACAATTTAGATAAATATTTCATGAGCATTGCCATGAATTTAGCCTCTGAAAGAAATGGTTTAACTGGATTAAACCCTTCTGTTGGATGTTTAATAGTAAAAAATAATAAAATTTTATCTTTTGGACAAACAGGTTTTAATGGAAGACCTCATGCTGAATCTGTTGCAATAAAAAAATGTAAAAAAAAAGATCTAAAAGATTCTTCTATTTATATTACAATGGAACCTTGTACTCATTATGGAAAAACACCTCCATGTATAAATTTAATTATTAAATCAAAAATAAAAAAAGTTATTTACTCAATTAATGATGTTGATAAAAGAACTGCAAATAAAGCTTATCAATTATTAAAATTAAAAAAAATGATAGTATCAAAAGGTTTATTGAAATCTGAAGCTAAAAAAATTTATAAAAATTATTTTCTACACAAATATACAAAAAAGCCTTACATCGCCGCTAAAATAGCTTGTTCAAATGATAATTTTATATCTTCAAAAAATAAATTTATAACAAATCATCACTCTAGAGAAATGTCACATATATTAAGGTATTATTTTGATTCTATACTTGTTTCATCTAAAACAGCTAATTCTGACAATTCAAAATTATCTTGTAGAATTAATGGTTTGGAAAATCATTCACCACGCAGATTAATTATTGATAAAAATTTAAAAATTAATAAAAGTTCGCCCGTTATTAATGACGAAAATAAAAATAATACGATTATTTTCCATTCTTCTAAAGATAAAAAAAAAATTAATTATCTTAAATCCAAAGGTATTAAGCTTAATTATACAGATTTAGATGTTCATAATAACGTAAATTTAAAAAAGGTTTTTTCAAAAGTTTACAGTATGGGAATTGGATCAATAATAATAGAAGGTGGAATGACATTGACTAAAAGTGTTTTAAGAGACAAATTGATTAATGAATTTTATTTGTTTAAAAGTAAAAAAAATTTAAGAAAACTAGGTAGAAATAATATTTCTAATTTAAATAAAAAAATAAGTTTTTTTTTAAAAAGAAAAGAAATTATTGAAACTTTTTTGGATGGGGACAAAATAACAAGATATTATTAAAATGTTTAATGGAATTATATTCAATCAAGGCAAAGTTGATAAAGTACTCAAGAGAAAAAACGGTATTAACTTATTTATTAATTCAAATCTTTCGTTAAAATCTAAAGATTTAGGTATCTCCGTATCATGTGATGGAGTGTGCTTAACTTTAATATCTATAAAAAATAAAAATTTAGAATTTTATTTATCAAACGAAACCTTAAATAGAACTAAATTTAAAAAAATTAAAAAAGGAGACGCTATTAATTTAGAACTTCCACTTAAAAATGGTCAAAATATATCAGGTCATATTTGTCAAGGTCATGTTGATTACATTTCAAGAGTTAAAAAAATAAAATTAATCGACAGATCCTACTTAATGGAATTTTCAACGAATAATATTCAAAAAAAGAACTTAATTGAAAAAGCTTCAATATTAATTAATGGTGTATCATTAACCATCTCAAAAATTACAAAAAATGGTTTTGAGGTTTGGATAATTCCACATACATATAAATTGACAAACTTATCTAAATTAAAAAAGAATAGCTTGGTAAATATTGAAATTGATATTTTATCAAAATATATAAAAAAATATTTTAATGAAAAATAAAAAATTTGCTCCTATAGAAACTATAATCAAAATAGCCAGAAAAGGTGGAATGTATATTTTAGTTGATGATGAAAATAGAGAAAATGAGGGAGATTTAGTTTTTTGTTCATCTGACGTTAACGCAAATAAAATTAATTTTATGGCAAAGTATGGAAGAGGTTTAATTTGTTTAACTTTAGACATTATTCAGGCAAAAAAATTAGGTTTAACGTATATGGCTCCAGTCAATCAATCTAGAAACCAAACTGCATTTACAGTTTCTATTGAAGCAAAGAGAGGTGTAACAACAGGAATATCTGCACAGGATAGAGCAAAGACAATTAAGGTTGCTACAAAAAAAAATGTATTAAGAAAAGAAATTGTATCGCCTGGACATGTTTTTCCTATTATTTCTAAAGATGGTGGAGTTCTAGTTAGAGCAGGTCACACAGAGGCATCTGTTGATATTTCTAAGCTAGCTAAAAAAAATACATCAGCCGTTATTTGTGAAATCATGAGTGAAGATGGAACAATGGCAAGAGGTGAAAAACTAATTAATTTTGCTAAAAAACATAAATTAAAAATTGGAAGAATTGCTGATCTTATTGCATATAGGTTGAAAAAAGAAAAATTAATTAAACTTAAAAAAAAATCAAATATAGATGTAAAAGGCAAAAAATACTTAATAAGAATATATGAAAATTTATTAGATGGTTCTGAACATTTTGCTCTTATAAAAGGGAAAATTAAAAAAGGAATTGTTCCTCGTGTTAGAGTTATTTCTTCAAATGTTGTTCAAAATTACCTATTAAATCAAAATTTACCAAATTCTTTTAATAAAACTCTAAATCATTTTAAAAAATATAATAATTGCGTTTTAATATTTATAAGAGATACCAATCTAAAATCTGTTACTCAAACTTTACGTGACTATAAAAGCAAAGATTTTTACAAAAAAGGAAAGGATAAATTAATAAAGAATTATGGTATAGGCGCACAGATTATTAAATCTTTACAGATAAAAAATATGATATTAGTAACTAGATCTAGAAAAAAAGTAGTTGGTTTAGATGGCTATGGAATTAAAAT
>CAZAGV010000010.1:17867-24994 GCA_964484975.1 uncultured Candidatus Pelagibacter sp. | reverse complement strand
AGACTTTTCATTTTTTTAAAAATAATACTTGGTGGTGGAGCACCAGCGGTTAATACATAAACTTTTTGTTTTAATTTTTTACGATCACTTTCAGGTGCTCCAGTAATCATGTTAAGCACAATGGGTGCACCTCCAAAATGAGTTACATTATATTTATCAATTAGTTCATAAATTTTCTTAATATCAATGTTTCTAAGACAAATTGTTCTTCCATTTAGCATAGGAACTGTCCAAGGGTAACACCAACCATTACAATGAAACATTGGCACAATAGTTAAAAAATTTAATCTATTTGGCATATTCCAAGCTGTCGCACTACCTGTCGACATTAAATATGATCCTCTATGATGATAAACAACTCCTTTTGGATTTCCTGTTGTTCCAGAAGTATAACTTAAAGAAATAGCTTGCCATTCATCTTCTGGCATTTTCCAAATATAATTTTCATCACCTGTGTTTAAAAATTCTTCATATTCTAAATCACCAATTTTTTCTAATTTTGATTGGTCTGCATGTTTGTCATTTATATCAATTATAGTAATTTTTTTATTTATAGTACTTAATGCTTTTTTAACTTCTACATGAAGTTGTCTATCCACAACTAAAACCTTGGCATCACTGTGCTCTAAAATATAAGCTATGGTTTTGGCATCTAGTCTAATGTTAATTGTATTTAACACTCCACCGGTCATAGGTACAGAATAGTGTGCCTCAAAAATTTCTGGGGTATTAAAAGCTAGAAATGAAACTGTGTCTCCTTTACCAATACCAATCTTTTCTAATGCACTTGCAAATTTAATGCATCTTTTATACACCTCGCTCCATGTATATTTTCTATCTTCGTAAATAATTGCTTCATAATTAGGATAAATATCTTTTGCCCTCTGTAAAAAAGAAAGGGGTGTTAATGGAACAAAATTTGCTCTATTTCTATCTAAATTTTTATCGTAATCACTCATATTAATTAAATTTAAAGTTCATTATATAATCACTTCCAGTTGTAGCTATTTTAAAATGATTCTCAGCTCTTGGTAACACTCTTTTAAAATAAAATTTTGCAGTTTGTATTTTATCTTCATAAAAATCTTTATTGTTATTGTAATCTTTAAAACTTACTTCTAAAACTTTAATCCATGCGTGAGCTATAGAAACAAAACCCAATGCTTTTAAGTAATCATTACAAGCTGCGCTAGCATCATCTTTTGAGTTTTGTATTTTTTCTTTAATCCAAGAAGTAAAATTAGATAAAATTTTAATATGAGTATTAAAATCTTCAACAAAAGGTTTAATCTTCTCATCCGCAATATTGGCGTCATTTTTAATCATATCTAAATATCTATTAATTATATCGCCATTTTTATTTACTAACTTTCTAAATACTAAATCAACAGCTTGAATAGAATTTGTTCCTTCATAAATTGGTGTAATCCTATTATCTCTATATAATTGTTCAATTCCTTGGTCTTTTGTGTATCCATAACCTCCATGAACTTGCATTGCATCACTTGTTATTTCCATACCCATATCTGTAAACATTGTTTTAACAACTGGGGTCATTAAAGAAACAAAGTCTGATGCTTCTTGTCTAACTTTTTCATCTTTATGATTTAGGCTAACTTCTGTTTGTTGGGATAACCAAAAACACAATGCTCTTTCACCTTCAATAATAGACTTCATATTTAGTAAAGATTTTCTAATATCAGCGTGTTCAATTATATGGTCTGCGCTATTATTAGATTTGCTATTATTTGTTTTACCTTGTTTTCTTTCTTTGGCATAACTTAACGAATTTTGATAAGCAATTTCAGAAATTCCTAACCCTTGTATTCCAACAACAATTCTTTCTAGATTCATCATCGTAAACATGGCATTAAGTCCCTTATTCTTGGGTCCAATCATATAACCAGCTGCATCATCAAAATTTAATACACATGTTGCAGAACCCTTAACACCCATTTTACTTTCTATAGATCCTGTAGAAATTCCATTTTTAGATCCTAAAGATCCATCTTCATTAACCTTGAACTTAGGAACTAAAAATAAACTTATGCCTTTTGTTCCTTTGGGTGAGTCTGTTGCTCTTGCTATAACTAAATGAATAATATTTTCTGTTAAATCATGATCTCCAGAAGTAATAAATATTTTTTGTCCACTTATTTTGAAAGTTCCATCAGATTGTTCTACGGCTTTTGTTTTTAATAATCCTAAATCTGTTCCACAAACTGGTTCGGTTAAACACATGGTTCCACTCCACTTGCCTTCAACCATTTTGGGCAAATATTTATTTTTTATTTCTTCTTTTGCATGATGATGAATACAATTGTATGCGCCTATGCTTAATTCACTATATAGTTTAAATGAAAGACTTGCTGATGATAACATTTCGTCAAAAAAGGCACTCACAGTTTTCGGCATACCTTGTCCGCCATACTTAGGATCACAAGAAAGAGATGTCCATCCATCCTCTATATATTTAGCATAAGCTTCTTTATAACCAGGAGGAGTTCTAACAACTCCATTTTCTAGAATGGTTGGATTTTCATCTCCAGATTTAGCTAAAGGTAAAATTATATTTTGATTAATTTTAGCGGCTTCATCTAGTATATTTTTGACTAACTCAGAATTAACTCCTTTATATTTTTCAATTTCGTTATAATTTTTATTATTTCTCAACTTGTCGAAAAGAAACACCATATCTTCTACAGGGGCAATATAAATTGGCATTTTATAAGCTTAGAATAATTGATTAATTATTGCAATTTTGAAATTATAGCATCACCCATTTCAGATGTAGATACTTCCTTCATTCCATTGGATAAAATATCTTTAGTTCTAAGTCCTTCGTCTAAAACTTTTTGAACTGCTTTTTCTAAAACATCTGCCTCTTTATCTAAATTAAGAGAATATCTTAAAGCCATTGCAAAACTTAATATTGTTGCAATTGGATTGGCTATTCCTTTACCAGCAATATCGGGTGCTGAACCGTGTATAGGTTCATACATTGCTCTCATTTTACCATCTTTATTTTTTGCTCCTAAAGATGCAGAAGGTAATAATCCTAAAGAACCAGTTAACATTGATGCTTGATCGGATAGCATATCTCCAAATAAATTATCAGTAACTATCACATCAAACTGTTTTGGATTTCTAAGTAATTGCATAGAACAGTTGTCTGCAAGCATATGATTTAATTCGACATCTTTATATTCCTTATCGTGTAATTCTTGAACTTCTTCTTTCCAAAGCAAGCCAGCTTCCATTACATTTGATTTTTCACATGATGTAACTTTATTTTGTCTTTTTTTAGCTAAATCAAAAGCAACTCTTGCAACTCTTTGAATTTCACTTGTTGTGTAAGTGTGAGTGTTAATCCCTTTTCGCTCACCATTATCAATTGGTTTAATTCCTCTTGGTTCACCAAAATAAATTCCACCTGTAAGCTCTCTAACTATCATAATATCTAGTCCAGAAACAATTTCAGGTTTAAGAGTTGAAGCGTCTACTAATTGTTTAAAACATATTGCTGGTCTTAAATTAGCAAACAGTTTAAGCTCTTTTCTTAATTTTAATAAAGCTCTTTCAGGTTTTTTTGAAAATTCCACATCATCCCACTTGGGACCTCCTACTGATCCAAGAATTACAGCTTCACATTCTAAAGCTTTGTAAAAAACTTCATCAGTTATAGGAGTTCCGTGTTTATCATATGAAACTCCACCGGCTAGATCCTCATCTATTTCAAAATCTAGTGATTTATTTTTATTAAACCATTGAATAATTTTTTTTACTTCTCCAACAACTTCTGGTCCAATTCCATCACCTGATAATAATAAAAATTTTCTTTTTTTAACTTTAATCATTAAATATCCATGGTTTTGATATTTTTAATTTTTTTTCAAATGATACAATTTTTTCAGATTTTTCTAAAGACAATGAAATATCATCTAATCCTTCAATTAAACACTTTTTTTTAAATTGATCTAAATCAAACTTAATTTCATTATTTCCAAAAATAATTTTTTGCTCATTTAAATCTACTTTTATTTCTTCTTTTCTTAAAGAATACTCTGAAATTTGCTTTATTTTTTCTTCATCAATTTTGATTGGTAATATTCCATTTTTAAAACAATTATTATAAAAAATGTCTGCATAACTTGAACTAATTACACATGTAATACCAAAATCAAGTAAAGCCCAAGGCGCATGTTCTCTGGAAGATCCACAACCAAAATTCTTTCCTGCAATTAAAATTTTAGATTCGTTAAATGGCTTCTGGTTTAAAATAAAATCTTTTATTTCATTTCCTTGATCATCATATCGCATTTCAAAAAATAAGTTTTTTCCAAGACCGGTTCTTTTTATTGTCTTTAAAAATTGTTTTGGAATTATCATATCTGTATCAATATTTACTATTGGTAAATAAGCAGGGATACTTTTAAGTTTGTTAAATTTTTGCATTAATTTTGATACTTTCTTACATCGTCTAAATTTCCAGAAATTGCAGCTGCTGCTGCCATAGCAGGGCTAACCAAATGTGTTCTTCCACCTCTTCCTTGTCTGCCTTCAAAGTTTCTATTGGATGTAGACGCACACCTTTCGCCTGGTTTTAATTTATCTGCATTCATTGCCAAACACATAGAACATCCAGGTTCTCTCCATTCAAAACCTGAATTTATAAAAATTTTGTCTAAACCTTCTTGTTCAGCTTTTTCCTTAACTAATCCTGAGCCTGGAACAACTATTGCATTAACGTGTTTTGCAATTTTTTTATCTTTTAATATTTTTGCCGCTTCCCTTAAATCTTCAATTCTGCCATTTGTGCAACTACCAATAAAAACCTTATCAATTTTAATATCTTTAACTAAAACATCAGAATTTAAACCCATATATTTTAATGATCTTTCTATTGAATTTTTTTTATCTGGATCATTTTCATTTTTTGGATTTGGAACTTTTCCATCAATTGTAACTACATCTTGGGGTGAAGTTCCCCAAGTGACCATTGGTTTAATATCTTTTCCTTCTAAATTTATTTCTTTATCAAAATTGGCATCATCGTCAGATTTAAGATTGCCCCAATGCTCCAAAGCTCTTTCCCAGTTTTCTTTTTTTGGTGACATTGGTTTATCTTTTAAATAATCAAAAACTTTTTGGTCGGGTTGAATTAAACCTGCTCTTGCCCCACCTTCTATAGTCATGTTGCAAATTGTCATTCGATTTTCCACACTAAGAGTAGAAATTAAATTGCCAGCATATTCAATAACATAACCTGTTCCACCAGCTGTTCCAATTTTTCCTATAATTTGTAAAATTACATCTTTTGCTGTTACGCCAATTGGTAAATTTCCATTTACATTAATTCTAAAATTTTTTGATTTTTTTTGTACTAAAGTTTGTGTAGCTAATACATGCTCAACTTCTGACGTTCCAATACCAAATGCTAAAGCTCCAAATGCTCCGTGAGTTGCTGTGTGACTATCTCCACAAACAATAATAGTTCCAGGTTGAGTAAAACCTTGTTCTGGACCAATGATATGAACTATTCCTTGTCTTTTATCGTTCATTCCAAAAACCTGGATTCCAAATTCTTTGCAATTTGAATCTAATGTGTCGACCTGTATTTTTGACTCTTGATCAGAAATTCCCTTTGTTCTATCTGTAGTTGGAACATTATGATCGGCTACAGCTAAAGTAAGTTTGGGTTGTCTGACTTTTCTATTTGAATTTCTTAAACCTTCAAATGCTTGTGGGCTGGTTACTTCATGAATTAAATGTCTATCAACAAAAAGTAATGAAGTTCCATCTTCTTGTTCATGAACAAGATGTTCGTTCCAAATTTTATCGTAAATTGTATGTGGCATTTAGAAAAAATTATTTTTTTTCTTCAGGAGTATCTTTTTTAATCTCTTCTTTTTTTGTTTCAGTTTTAGGAGTTTCTGATTTATCTTCTGAAGTTTCTGGTTTATCTACTTTTTTTTCTTCAACAACTGGTGCTAAATTTTCTTCAGTAACTTCTTCTGGTTTTGATTCAACGTCAATACCTATTTTCTTTTTTATTTTTTCTGTAATTCTAGCTGATTTACCTGTTCGATCTCTTAAATAATAAAGTTTAGCTCTTCTAACTTTTCCTGATCTAATAACTTTTATTGAAGCTACAATTGGACTATATAAAGCAAAAGTTCTTTCAACTCCTTCTCCAAAAGATATTTTTCTTACTGTAAATGATGAATTTAAATCTCTATTTTTTTTAGCAATACAAACGCCTTCAAAATATTGAATTCTATCTCTTTTTCCTTCGGTAATCTTTACACCCACTTTAATTATATCGCCGGGAAAAAAATCTGGAAGTTTTTTTTCTGCAGAAATTTTCTTTACATTTGCAATGTTGATTTCTTCTATCGTTTTCATGTTTAAATTTATCAAATTAATTCTTTTTATATTTTTGCCACAAATCTGGTCTTCGGTCGCGTGTTATAGCCTCAGATTGAGATAAACGCCAGTCTTTAATTTTCGCATGATCTCCTGATAATAATACATCTGGAACTGTTTTTTCTTCCCAAATTTGAGGTTTTGTATATTGAGGATACTCTAAAAGTCCATTCTCAAAACTTTCTTCTTCAACTGATGTTTCATTACCAAGTACTCCAGGTAATAATCTTATAATTGCATCTAACATCACAAATGCAGCACTTTCCCCACCAGATAAAACAAAATCTCCTATGCTCACTTCTTCTATGTTTCTTGATTCTATTACTCTTTGATCAACACCTTCGAAATGCCCACATATTAAATTAACAGTTCTCTCTTTGGAAAGTTCTTTTGCTAATTTTTGATTAAGTAATTTTCCCTTTGGACTTAAATAAATTATTTTTTCTTTAGAATTTAAATTTTTGTCTAAAGAATTTGCAAGAACATCGGGTTTGATTAACATTCCTGAGCCTCCTCCATAGATAGTATCATCAACTGTCTTATGTTTATCGGTTGCATAATCTCTAATATTTACAGTCTCTAGTTTCCATATTTTTTCGTCTAATGCTTTGCCGTATAAACCTTTTCCTAGTGGTCCTGGAAAAAATTCTGGATAAAGTGTAAATATTCGAGCAAGCAACATTTTTATTTTTTCTCTTCTG
>CAZAGV010000010.1:0-17767 GCA_964484975.1 uncultured Candidatus Pelagibacter sp. | reverse complement strand
TCAGCTTTTTTCTCTTCTGCTTTTGGAGCGTTAGCTGAAGCTTCACTTTTTGCTTCTTCTCCTTCTTTTTTTCTATCTTTTTTTGGTATAGCTTTTTGAGGATTATTACCCTTTGCAGGCATTTCCATCATTTTGTTTTCAGCAAGAATTCTCGTAACTCTTGTTGTGGGTTGAGCACCTTGGCTTAACCAATATTTAATTCTTTCCTCTTCTAATCCCACTCTTTCTTTTTTTTCTTTTGGTAGTAAAGGATTGAAAAACCCAAGTTTTTCAATAAACCTTCCATCTCTTGCAAACCTACTGTCTGCTACTACAATTTTATATATGGGTCTCTTTTTTGTTCCTCCCATAGATAATCTAAGTTTTAACATTTATTCTCCTTTTATTATTTTAGTTGATTAAAAAGCTCTGGAGGTATTCCTTTGTCTGTCATACCTTTCAGGTTTCCTTTTGACATCTTTTTCATCATTTCAGACATCATTTTAAATTGTTTTAACAATTTATTGATAGTGGCTACGTCTGTACCAGAGCCATTAGCAATTCTTTTTCTTCTAGAACCATCAATAATTTTTGGGTTCTCTCTTTCTTTTTTTGTCATTGATAAAATTATAGCTTCATTTTGAGAAATAATTGATTCATCAACTCCAGCTTGATCCATTTGAGATTTTATTTTTGAAACTCCAGGAAGAAAAGACATGACGCCTTCAATTCCACCCATCTTTTTCATTTGTCTTAACTGAGTTAAATAATCTTCCATAGAAAAACTACCTTTTTTTAAATTTTCTTCAGTTTTTTTTAAATTTTCTTCACTCAAATCTTGAGACGCTTTTTCAACAAGAGATACAATATCTCCCATCCCAAGAATTCTATTTGCGATTCTATCTGGATGAAAAACTTCCAAGTTTTCAATTTTTTCTCCAATACCTAGAAATTTAATTGGAACATTTGAAACATACTTCATGCTTACTGCAGCTCCACCTCTAGCATCACCATCTGCTCTTGTTAAAACAATACCCGTTAGGTTAACTGTATTTTTAAATTCTTTTGCCACTTCAGCAGCAACTTGTCCTGTTAAAGAATCTGCAACAAGAAATGTTTCTGTTGGATTAATTATGCTTTCTATTTGCTTAATCTCGCTCATCATTTGAAGATCGATTTGGGTTCTTCCTGCAGTATCAAATAAAATTATCTCTGCTCCATTCAGGTTTGCTGCGCTAATTGCTCTTCTACAGATATCTGTTGGTAATTGCCCTTCAATTATTGGTAAAGTTAAAATATCATTTTGCTCACCAAGAGATTTAAGTTGTTCCTGGGCGGCTGGTCTATAAACGTCAAGACTAACCATCATAATTTTCTTTTTTTTATTTTTTTCTAAAAATTTTGCTAATTTTGCAGTTGTAGTTGTTTTTCCTGAACCCTGAAGTCCTACCAACATCATGGGAACAGGCGGAACTGCATTTAAATTTATTTCTTCATTTTTTTCGCCAAGTAATTTTACTAGTTCGTCATAAACTATTTTAACCACCATTTGTCCTGGTGAAGTAGATCTAACTATTTCTTGACCTAAAGCTTTTGGTTTAACATTTTCAATAAATTGTTTTGCAACGTCTAAGGATACATCTGCTTCTAATAAAGCTTGTCTTATACCTCTTAGCCCTTCATCAACTTGCTTTTCATCAAGTGATGGTGCTTTTTTTAGAGAAGAAAAAACTTCTTCAAATTTATTTGTCAAATTTTCAAACATATTTTCATCCAGCAGCTATCGCACCAGTGGGCGAACCCTCGCAGACTGGTGTCGATCTCTTTGTTGCCAAAGACACCGCAAATTGCTTATTTTGCGGAAACTGCGATAAATTATAATAGAGGTTCAAAAAGTCAATAAATAAGTTAAGTATTATTATATGGAATTCAAAGCCTTTAAAATGGATGGTTTAGGAAATGACTTTGTAATAATTGATCAGAGAAATGATCAATTTGAGTTAACCAATGATCAAGTTAAAAAAATATGCAATAGAAATTTTATTGGTTGTGATCAACTTATATTTATAAAAAAAAATGAAAAAACTGATGCTGATATGGAATTTTATAATTCAGATGGAGGCGCTTCGGGTGCCTGTGGAAATGGAACTAGATGCGTGGCTTATTTATTATCAAAAGAAATGAATAAGGATAAAATTATACTAGGAACTGAATCTGGAAATTTAGAGTCAAAAATTTTAGGAGAAAAATTAGTAGAAACAAAAATTGGCCCAGCAAAAACTAAATGGAATGAAATTCCTTTATTAAAAGAGTTAAATACTATTAATTTAAATTACAAAATTATTGATAAAAATAATAAAGAACATTTCGGTGGCACAGCAGTAAATGTTGGAAATCCACATATTATTTTTTTTATCAATAATATAGAAGATTTTAATTTGGAAAAAATTGGACCTGAAATTGAAAACGATAAATTATTTCCTGAAAAATGCAATGTTACATTGGCAAAAATAATTAATGAAAATCATATTAAAATTAAAGTATGGGAAAGAGGTGCTGGGTTAACAAAAGCTTGTGGAACAGCAGCTTGCGCAACAGCTTATGCTGCAAAAATTAATGGTAAAATAAAAAATAAAACTGAAATAGAATTTGAACTAGGAAAGCTGTCAATTTTCATAGATGAAAGTGAAAATATTTCAATGACTGGACCTGTTTCAAATATAGATCAAATTGACATAAAAATTTAATGGGAATTTTTGAAAAATTTAAATTAGGTTTTAAGAAAAGTGCTTCTACTTTTACGTCTGGCCTTAGAGAAATAATTATAAAAAAAGAAATAGATGATAAAACACTAAATGAAATTGAAGATTTTTTAATTCAATCTGATGTGGGTGTTGCAGCATCTGAAGAAATTAAAAATATAATTGCAGAAAAAAAAATAGATCCAAACAAAAATAAAGTTGATGAAATTAATTCAATTCTTAAAAATTATATAATTGATTTAATGTCTCCATTGGAAAATGAAAATTTCTTTAAAAATAAAACTGATTTAAATGCTATTCTTGTCTCAGGAGTTAATGGTGTTGGAAAAACTACCACAATAGGAAAAATAGGAAAAATATTAAAATCTAATGACAATAAAGTTATTTTTTCAGCATCAGATACTTTTAGAGCAGCAGCAATTGAACAATTAGAAAATTGGGCTAAAAAAATAAATGTAGAAATTATCAAATCCTCACAGGGTTCTGACCCTGCATCTGTTGCATACAAGGCCGTTGACGAAGCTATAAAAAAACAATTTACACATGTCTTAATAGATACCGCAGGAAGATTGCAAAATAAAAAAAATTTAATGGAAGAGTATAAAAAAATTGCAAATGTAACTAAGAAAATTGATCCAAATGCTCCTCACGAAGTATTATTAGTTTTAGATGCAACTTCTGGGCAAAATGTAATTAATCAAGTTGAAGAATTTAATAAGATAATTCCAATTACAGGATTAATTATGACCAAACTAGATGGCACTGCAAAAGGTGGAATTTTAATTGCAATAGCAAAAAAATATAAATTACCAATTATTGCTCTGGGCTTAGGTGAAAAAGAAGATGATTTACAAATTTTTAAAGCAGAACAATTTGCAGAAGCTTTTATTACAACTAATTAATTAAATTGTTAGAAATTAAAGGTTTGTAATAATTACAATTATATTTTTCCTCTAAACTTAAATAACCACATTTCTTTGCAATTGATGAAACTATAAACTCTAATTTATTTTTTTTGTCATATCTTTTTAGATTTCTTTTAGAAATATCAAAAACTAAATTAGCATTAATATTTTTTATGGCACTAACCATTATCAAAGTATTGTTATCGTTTAATAAATAATAAGCAAAATCTTCTGGAAATACTGGAAAATCATAATTTTCTATAATTTGTTTTGCCCTTGATGGAAACCAATCATAAGAAATTAATGACTCATCAGATTTAGTATGGTGATTATAAATATATAAATCTTGAGGATAATCGGTAATATAATTAAATTCTTCACCTCTAGCCAGTACAGCTTTACTTCTGGTTTTAAAATAAAGTGTAAAATCATTATTATAAGATTGCATTGTTCCTATATAAAAAAAATCTTCAGTTTCTAAGTTATTAGGTTCTGCAAAAGAATTTTTGCAAATTAAAAAAATCAATACAATTAATACTTTAAATTTCATATAAAATAATGGGTAAAGTAAAATTTTGTATATGGTTTGTTTAAATTATGAATAAAATGTGATTATAAAATTTAATGAAAAAAATTCTTAATTTTGCTCTGTATGACTTCGCTAATTCTGCATTTACAACAATTATAATTACTTTTATTTTTTCAACATATTTTGCAAAACAAATTGCACCTAACCCTGTTTTGGGACAATCCTACTGGGGTTGGGCCATAGGGACTACAGGAATATTGGTTGCAATAATTGGACCAATATTAGGAAGTTACGCGGATAAAAAAAATTTTACAGAATTCTTTATTAAGTTATTTACAATAATATGTATTTCATTAACAACTTTATTGTGGTTTTCAAAACCTTCTGAAAAATACTTATTATTTACTTTGGTTATAGTTGCCTTAGCTAATTTTTTTTATGAATTAAGCTTAATTTTTTATAATTCAATTCTTAAAAGAATTTCAAAAACAAGTGATTTGGGAAAGTCTTCAGGTTTTAGTTTTGCTTTGGGTTATATTGGTGGAATATTAATATTGATAATTTGCATAAAAATTTTTATTGATAATGATGTTTTGCCTTTTGGTCTTTCAAAAGAAAATTCAGAAAATATTAGAGCTACATCAATTGTAGTTGCAGTCTGGTATCTAATTTTTTCAATACCTTTTTTATTTAGTTTAAAAAAAAAAATAAATAATAAAATTAAATTATCTTCAGATAATATAAAAAAAATTAAGGATTTAATTTGGAATAATGGTTTAAATAATTTAGGAAAATTTTTAATTGCAAGAATGCTTTATGCGGACGGCTTAAATGCCATTATAGTAATGGGTGGAATTTTTGCAGTAGGTGTATTTAATTTAGAAATCGAAGATTTACTAATTTTATCAATACTTATGAATGTTACAGCCTTTATTGGTGCAATAGTAGGAGGTTATGCAAATGATAAATTCTCGTCCAAATCTGTAATTATTTTCTCTCTATTGGGTTTAATAATTTCTTCATCAATAATTCTTTTTGTTAAGTTACAGTTATTTTTTTTATTTTTTGCAGCAATAAATGGTTTTTTTATTGGTCCAATCCAATCAGCAAGCAGAGTTTTCATCACTAAATCTATAGATGAAAATAATCAGGCTTCAGGCTTTGGTCTATTTGCCTTATCTGGAAAGTTGACTTCATTTATCGGACCACTATTGGTAAGCACAATTACTTATATCTCTAGTAGTCAAAGAATAGGTTTTTCTTCAGCAATAATTCTTCTTTTGATTGGTTTGCTTATTCTATTAAAAGTAAAAAAAAACTAATTTAAATTGCTTATAAATAGATCAATTTCATTGACTAATTTGTCATCAAAATTCATCATATGGTCATCTAAATCCGTAAAGTATTTAAATTTAGGATTATTTGCCATTTCGAAAATTTTTTCTCCCATATAAAATGGTACAATTTTATCTTTTCTTCCGTGCAAAACTAGAATGGGTGATTTTATATTTTTAATTTTATTTTTACTTTCATATTTATCTTTAAGAAGAAATCTTACAGGAAAAATTGGATATATTTTTTGACCCATATCTACCATGGAAGTAAAAGGTGCTTCTAAAATTATACCTGCAAAATTTTCATTTTGCGCAACTTCAGTGGTTATAGCTGTTCCCAAAGACTCTCCGTATAATATAATTCGATCATTGGAAATTCCTTTTTTATTTAGCCATTCTATACCACCTAGAGCATCTTTATATAAACCTGCTTCACTAGGTTTGCCCGGATTCCCACTATACCCTCTCCATGAAATAATTAAAAAGTTAATATCTATACTTCCTAAAGAATTAAGTTTATCAATTCTATTATCTAAATTGCCTGCATTGCCATGTAAAAAAAGTATTGTTTTTTTATTAGAATTTTTTAAATGAAACCAACCTTTCAATTCAAAATTATCAGTGGTCTTAAATTTTATAGTTTCAAAATTATGTATCAAGCCTTTCCCTGTTATCTGGGGGCTAAAAGGATGATAAAGAAGTTTCCTTTGAAAAAAATATACAAGAAGAGTAATTACAAAATAGATTAAAATTAATAAAAAAAATGATTTAATAAAGATATTATTCATTTCTATTATTTAGTAAAAAATATAAATAACTAAAAATACATATTAACAAATAGACAAAAAAAGAAATCTGAAAACTTTGAATTTCTCCTTTTCCAAGAAATTGTGATAGATCAATAACTAAACCAATACCCCATTGCATTATAAAGGTGCCCAAAAAAATAAGTAAATTAAATGATGTAAGTGATTTACCCGCTAAACTAGTTGGAAAACGCATAGCCACTGCAGGCTGAGCAAGTGTTAACACAATTGAAGTAAGTATATAAATTATAAAATGTATTGCTCCTGCATTTTCACCTGAAATAATAATGACAAGTAAAGATAAATAACTAATTGGTAATCCAAATTTCATTAATTTCATCGTATCTAAGCCTAAATTATTAATTTTAGGCAAAATATAACCCCAAACAAAAAATGCTATTAACATAGTCATATTTATCCAAAAAAGTCCCATAGCACTTTCTAAAGGTTCATAACCTGCAACCCTGATCATCCATGGGCCAGCCCATAAAGTTTGAACTGCCATGATTCCTCCGTAGTTAAATAATCCAAGAGGAATAGTGCTTCTAAAAAATTTATTTTTCCAAACGTCTGATAAAGATCCAATATTTTTTTCGTTATTATTTTCTTCTTCTTTTTTCCATGGTGGAATAAAAAGCAAAGTTAAAATTATGACAATAAATATTAAAATAGCTATTCCTCCAAATATCCATCTCCATCCTATAACAGGTAATAAAATTTGAACTGGCAGTGTTGAAAAAACAAATCCTGTAGAGGCTATCATTAACATCCATGAATTACTTCTTTGCTGATATTCGTCAGCAAACCAAATTCTATAACCAGTTAGAGGACCCATTAAGCATGCACTAACACCAACACCAATTAAAATTCTTGATATTAATAAACCAGCAAAACTTTCTGCTAGAGCAAATGATCCTGTGCCAATTATTGCAATTAATAAAAATGATGAAACAATTTTTTTAGGGCCATGTCTATCAAGTAAATATCCAAGTGGTATTTGCATTGATGCAAATCCTAAAAAATATCCTCCAGCTAAAAGTCCTAAATCTCCAGCTAATAAATTAAACTCTGAAGTTAATAATGGTGATAAAGTAGCGGTAATTGCTCTTAAAAGGCAAGATATAAAATAACCACAAGCAAAAACAAAAAAAATTAAAACCGCTTTTTTGATCGGTAGAATATTTTTTTCCATTTAATTAGATTAAAAATTTAAAGATATATCACGATGAATTGAATTACACTTAGCAACAAATTTTGCTTGTTCTTTTGTTAAACGAGATTGAAGCCTTAAACCTATATTATTTTTTATAACCGAATCATATTTTTTAAGTTCTGGCATTAAATTTTGAGCTGCATCTTTTCTCCATTTTATTTCCTTATCGAATAAAATAAATACTTCTGAACTTGCATCTGAAATTTTGTTTAGATCTTTTTCGTCACTATCAAGTAAAGAATACAAATCATCTAATCTGTTAGCGAACTCTTCCGTTCCTGAAATCTCACTACTTTTTTCGAACAAACTGTCTATGATTGAAATTGAATTTTCATAATCACCATTACTAGTATTTGACTTTAAACTATTTATATCTGGAGAAAGTTCGTTTAATTTTTCATAATCTTCTATAAATATAGCAATCTGATCGAGATTATCGTATGCTTCATCAACATTTTTTTTATATCTTTTTGTTTGAGTATTTTTAGCCTTAAGTAAAATTTCAAATTCTTTATTTTCTGATGACCAGTTCTCAGGTATTTGTTTAGTTACTTCTTCAATTTCTAATTTATAATCTTCAATCTTCAGTTCCATTTTATTTTTTTCAGCCACATTATCTTTGTCTAAATTTCTAATTTCAGCTTCTAATTTTTCTATTCTATCATCTATTTTTCTAATTTTTTTCTGTTTTTTTCTTACGCTATAGTGAAGGTCTCTATAATCTTTGGCAAATAAATTGTATTCTTTTTCAGTTTTTTGAAGCTTTTTAACTAAAGCAAAAGTTCCTAATGCATTTTCAAAATGCTCCTCAAAAATATCTAGTTTATCATTAGGAAGATTGGAAGGAACCAGTTGTTGAAAACCTGTAATAGCAGCTATAATTTTTTGTTCTTCATTATTATAAATATCAAACTTGTATTCTTGTAAACAATTTTGAAGTTTAGGATTCATCGGAGGCGGAGCTACATGAGAAGTTAAGTATGTTCTTGCGGGCAGATAATTTACTAAACTTGGATAAAAACCTACAATTCCAAGTCCTATTAATTGCAATATTATAAAAGGAACAACACCTTTCCAAATATTTAAAGTCGTAACAAACTTGGGAGCAACACCTTTTAAATAAAACAGTGCAAATCCAAATGGAGGAGTTAGAAAAGAAGTTTGCAAATTAACACCAATCATTACACCCAGCCAGATTGCACTTACATTGGCTCCAGTTTCAGCTAACAATATTGGTGCAATGATAGGAACAACAACAACTGCAATTTCTATAAAATCAAGGAAAAAGCCCAATAAAAATATTACTGCCATAACGACAATAAACTGAGTCCAAAATCCTCCAGGTAAATCTTGTAAAAAATCTCTTACTAATTCTTCACCTCCAAAAGCTCTAAAACCAGAGGTTAACATCGCTGCTCCTAGAAGAATTATAAAAACCATTGAAGTAGTTACACAAGTTTCTGTAACAACTTCTTTTAAAACATTATCGACTTTGTAAGCTCTCCAAAAACTCCATATAATACCAATTAAAAATATTATCGTAAAAAAACCTGTTATAAGAATTGCAGTTAAGTTTCTAGTTTCTAAAGCTTTAATGTTTAAGTTATAATTGTTTGAAATTATAAAAATAGGAATTAAAGCTACAATCGTTATTAGTAATGGATAAAAAGCATCTTTTTTACCTTGATGAAGACGATAACCTGCCATTATAGTTGCTCCTATGGCTCCAATAGAACCAGCTTGATTTACTGTTGCTATTCCCATTAATATAGATCCAAGAACTGCAAAAATTAAAGCAAGTGGAGGAATTATTACCATAATAACTTTTATCCAAAATTTAAAATCAAATTGACCTCTAAATGGAACAGGTGGAGCTGCCTTTGGATTTAGTCTTGCATACACAAAAACATATAACATATATAAACCAACTAATACTAATCCCGGTAGCAATGCTCCAAGAAACATATCTCCAGCACTTGTAGATCCCACTCTAAACTCACCAGGCATATTAAACTCTCCAGTAATTAATTTATAATCTGCTTGTCTAATTGTATTAGCAACATCGGATGCACTGGCTAATTGATCGGCTATAATAATTAGAACAATTGATGGAGGTATTATTTGACCAAGTGTTCCAGATGAACAGACAATTCCACTCGCAAGACTTCTGTCATATTTATTATTCAACATAGTGGGCAGCGAGATTAGACCCATTGCAATTACTGTTGCTCCAACTATACCTGTTGTTGCTGCAAGCAATGCTCCAACAAAAATTACTGAAATACCTAATCCTCCAGGAATAGGGCCAAATAGCTGTCCCATGGTTACCAAAAGATCTTCTGCAATTTTAGATTTTTGCAACATTATTCCCATAAAAATAAACAAAGGTATTGCAATTAAAGTATCAGTCTCTACATCCCAATAATTACTCCTGAAATTTGTTATTCCTGCTGTTAACCATTCTATTGGTCCATCAGTTGCAAAATAAGCACTTACATCGCCTTCAAATAGATAACCAAAAAAAGCTGCAAGACCTATTGCAATAATAGCTGAACCCGGAAGTGCAAAAGCAACGGGGAAACCTGATGCCAATGCTGCTATCATTATTAATACAAGCAGAGATAAAAATAAATGTTCCATAATTTAATTTTTCAAAAGTTTATGACTGCTACTCATAAAATAACTAGTAAATTGAATTAGCATACTTACTGCAAATACAGCTAAATATATTGCCATCAAATAAAGCAAATACAATCCGTTTGAACCTTGTTGTGTAATTTCAAAAGCAGTAACGGGACCATTAATAATACTCGCTTTACCACTCATTCCCAAAAATATAACAATGAGACAAAGCGGAATTCCTAATACCAATGATCCTATAGAGTTTGTCCAAGCTTTTTTTTGTTCAGTAAATCCAGTGTATAAAACATCAACTCTTACATGACCTTCATGCATTAAAGCATATGCACTAGCAAAAAGATAAAGAGCGGAATACCAAAAACGAACTAAGTCTCCTTGAAAAGCCTGTTCGTACTCAAATATAAATCTAGATAGAACAATTGTAAATTCACTACCAACAACTAAAATTGCTAACCAAATAAAGCCTACTGATCTTGTAAAATATCCAATTACAAATGAAATTAATATTAAAGGAAAATGAACATAAGTAATTCTAAAGTTTGGAATAACTAATTTTATTCTCAAATATTCACCTAAGATTGGACCAGTTAATTTTTCAACAACCATAAATGAAACTATTGCATCTGCAATTCCAACGATCAAAACTGCCCAAAAAGATGAACGAATAATATAAGCTGTAAATTTAGTAAGAATTTCTGCATCAGATTCTAAAGTTTGGTTAATAGATTTAAATACATAAAAAATCACTAGTAATACTGAAATAAAATAAAAAAATAATTGTATAAAAGAAAAAGTTAGTACTGATCCTTCTAAAGGTTTGCTTAATTTTTTAAATCCAAATAAACCATATTGTGAAAATAACTGTTTAATTCCAGGCCAATCAAACCAAATTGTTAAAACATTATTGATTAAAAAAACAAGAGTAATAGCCAATATTGAATAACTAAATATCCTAATCAATGTCGGTAAATTATTTTTTGTAACCATAAAATAAAAAACTCTATTTAATAAAATCTCCTCAAAAAAAAGGGCCCTTGATAAAGGGCCCTTATATCAAATTTTAATATAACCTTTAAGTATTATTAAATACCTAAAGCTCTATTTCTTTGTTGAATATATGGTGAGTCAGATAAATTAGTCCAGCTACCAATTTCTTTACGACTTTTAACAAAAGCTGCATGCGTTCTAGCAGCAAGATCACTATGTTGCTGAACTTCATCATAAACTTCTCCAGCGCCTTTAGCAAAAGCGTCGTAAACTTTATCATTAAACTTCTCAAGTTTAACACCATGATCATTTACTAGACGAGCTAATGCAGCACCATTTTTAGCATTATACTCAGCCATCGTAAGTTCATCTGCCCAAGCACACGCAGTTTTAATTGTCAGTTGATCTGATTTTGTTAAGCTTGTAAACCATGACTTGTTTACACCACATGCTAATGCAGAACCAGGTTCGTGCATACCAGGATAGTAATAGTATTTGGCAGCTTCATGGAACTTCATAGCTTCATCATTCCAAGGACCTACCCATTCAGTTGCATCAATTGCACCTGAGACAAGGTTTTCATAAATTTGTCCACCAGGAAGTGAAATTGGAGAACCACCAAGTTTTCCAAGAACTTGTCCTCCTAATCCAGGCATACGCATTTTTAAACCTTTAAAGTCATTAGCTGATCTAATTTTTTTATTAAACCAACCACCCATTTGAACTCCCGTGTTACCAGCTATAAAACTTTGAGTTCCATAATCATCAGTTAGTTCATCCCAAAGTTCTTGTCCTCCAGCAAAGTGAATCCACGCGTTAAACTCTGAGTAAGTAAGGCCAAATGGACTTGCTGTAAAGTATCCAAAAGCCGGGTGTTTTTTAACCCAGTAGTAGTCTGCAGCATGATACATTTGTGAGTTACCTGATGCAACTTCATCAAATGAGTCAAATGCTTTTACTCTTTCACCAGAAGCGTAATAAGTAACTTGTATACGTCCATCACTCATATCACTTAGTCTTTTTGCAAATCTTTGTGCGCCTGTACCTAGACCTGGAAAATCCCTTGGCCAAGTAGCCACCATTGCAGCCTCTACTCTTTCAGCAGCAACAGCTGGAGCAGCTAAAGATGATGCAGCAACAGCAGCAACACCAGTTGCAGCAGCAGCTTTAAAGAACTTACGTCTTGAAGGTATCTTTTTATCCTTCAATGATTTTTTTTCTTTAGTCATTTTTTCCCCTCTATTAATTAATTAACCTAGTTAGATTAAAACACATTATGTTAAGAGAGTCTTTTGTAATTTAATTTCAGTTTCAGTAAAAACACAGTAAATGATCTAGATCAAAAAAAAATACAATCCACAATTGAAATTTAATTAACTTTTATTTAATTTAGTTTCGCGAATTTAAGCATATATAAATAAAAATAATGAAAGTTAAAATTGGAGATAAATTGCCTGACTCAAAAGTTTTCATATTTGAAAATAGTCCTAAGGAAATTTCAATAAAAAAAATTATTGCTGGAGAAAAAACAATTCTTTTTGGTCTTCCTGGTGCTTTCACACCGACTTGTTCCCAAAAACACTTACCAGGATTTATAAATGCATCAAAAAAACTTAAGGAAAAAGGAATTAAAAATGTTGTTTGTATATCTGTTAACGATCCATTCGTAATGGATGCATGGGGCAAAAGTCAAAAATTAAATGACGAAGTAATACTGTTAGCTGATGTTAAAGGAGAATTTACTAAAAAAATAGGTGCTGACTTCAATTGGAGAGGATGGGAATTAAGATCGATGAGATATACTATGCTTTTAGATAATGAAATTATAAAAAAATTAGTGGTTGAAGAAGGCAAATGTGAACTTACAAGTGCTGAAAATTTTTTAAGTGAAATATAACAATAGTTTAAATAAATTAATTTTTATTATTTTTGATAAACTTTAAAGAATCATAAATCAAAAGATATAAGCAAAATATAACTATTATCCAAAAAGGAAGGCCTCTCCAAAAACCGGCAAGGCCAGTACTAATACTCCAAGCTAAACCAATGACAAATATTCCAACAAGCACAATGCCTAATATAATTGTAAACTTCTCACTTAATTTCATGTTTATATCCAATCATCTTTTAATTTTACTTGTTAACCAACTTGCATTTCTAAATAGTCTTTCATCATCAAATAAAGATGAAACCAATTGTACACCAACTGGAAGTCCATTTTTTCCCTGTAACAATGGTAAGCTAATACAAGGCATTCCACAATATGTCCAAACTGTACAAAATATGGGATTTCCAGTAGATTTCAAACCTGTGGGAGCTTCTCCAGTTGCAGCTGGTGTTAAGATTGCATCATAATCATGAAAAAATTGTTTAAAGAAAGTATTTGCTGTATCTATTTTTGATAAGGCATCATTATACTCAACTGAAGTATATTTCATTCCCCTTTCAATGGCCTCCACAATTTTATCACTTAATTTATTTTTAAAAGATTTATATTCTTTAGAAAAAGAAGTGGCCATGTCTGACTCCATAATTATTTTGTGCCATTCTGGAATGCTTTTGAAACCTTCTGGAAGTTCAACTTCATATATTTTACCTTTTAACTTATTTTTTATTTCATCTTTTATTTCTTCAAAACCCTCTTTTGCATCTTCTTCTAATTTATTCATAAAAGGTAATTTAATATAGGCCAACACTGGTTCCATTGGGGGTTTTTGCTTACAAGCAGCTAATAATTTTGGTTTTGGATTCAAGGATGTATCAGGATCTTGTTTATCATAACCAATAAGCTGTTCGCTAATTAAAGCAGCATCCTCTACTGAATTGGAAAAAACTCCTATCTGATCCAATTTTCTAGATACCTGCAATACCAAGTGTCGAGAAATTAATCCTCTTGTAGGTTTATATCCCACTACACCACAGTAAGAAGCGGGCCTAATTACTGAACCGTTAGTCTGACTTCCAACTGAAAGTGGAACCATATGTGAAGCTACAGCTGCAGCAGAACCGCTTGATGACCCGCCAGGAGTTCTATTAAGATCATGTGGATTTTTAGTTTTTCCAGGTGAATAATAGGCAAGTTCACATGTTACAGTCTTACCCATAATAACCGCTCCTGCTTGTTTTAATTTTGAAACAACCGTGCAGTCGTTGAAGCTTGGATTTTTCTTATGAATCTCAGTACCATCAGTTGTTGGCATATCCGCTGTATCAAAAATATCTTTAACCCCAACTGGAATACCATGAAGATCTCCATGATTTCCTGATTGATGGAGCAAATCTAGTTTTTTTGCTTGAGCGATTGCAAGTTCTTCATCAAAAAACTCCCAGGCTTCCACATTTTTTTCTTTTTTTTTTATTTCTTTTATATAATTTTTTACAAGTTCTTCTGATGTAATTTCTCCCTTTTTAATGGATTTAACCATTTCTACAGCTGAAATATTAAGTGCGGACATTAATTCTATTTAGCAATACCAAAAAAGTAATCTGGCAAATATAATGCTATCCCCGGAAAATTATACATAAGAACCATTGTGAATATTACTATGGCCAAATAAGGCATGATGCTTTTAAATATTTCTATTAATTCAATCTCATCTCCAACCACACCCTTCAAATAATAAGCTGCCATGGCCATAGGTGGAGTCAGAAAGGAAGTTTGAAGGTTTAAAGCAACCAACATAGCAAAAAAGTATGGGTTCACACCAAATGCATCAAGCATAGGTAAAAAAATTGGAACAAAAATAATTAATATTTCTGTCCATTCTAAAGGCCAACCAAGTAAAAAAATTATTAACTGAACTAGAATAAGAAATTGCCAAGGCTCCAAGTTCATAGAAAGAATCCAATGTTCAATTATGGCATGACCACCTAGATATGAAAAAACCGAGGCAAAAGTCCAAGAACCAACAAATAACCAACAAACCATGGCGGTTGTTTTGGCTGTTAAGAAAATCGATTGTTTCAATGTTTTCCAATTAAGTGCTCTGTAACAAAAAGCTAAAAACAATCCTCCAAACGCACCAATTGCAGCAGCTTCTGCTGGAGTTGCTAATCCGAGTAAAATTGAGCCAAGTACTGTTAAAATTAATAATGCTAGAGGAACAAAAGAAGTTAATAGTTGAATTAAAATAGCTCTCGTTGGCGGAACTTCTTCTTCTATAGGTTTTGGTGCAAGACTTGGATTAAAATATGCACGGGTAACAACATAAATCATATAAAAACCAGCTAATAAAAAACCAGGAAAAATTGCTGCTGCGTAAAGTCTCAACGGAGATAATTCAGCTATAGCCGCATAAACAATAAGCATAATACTTGGAGGAATTAATATTCCTAAAGTTCCACCAGCACAAATTACTCCAGAGGCAAAGCCCCTGTGATAACCAGCTTTAATCATAGCTGGGAAAGCTAGTAGTCCCATTAATGTAACAACTGCTCCAATGATTCCGCTAGCGGTAGCAAATATTGCACAGGTAGTAAGCGCTGCAACAGCCATTGATCCTGGAAGATGTCGCGTGGCCAATTGTAAACTAAAAAATAATCTATTAACAATATTTGCACGCTCAACAACATAACCCATAAATAAAAATAGAGGTATGGCAACCAAAACATCATTTTCCATTACAGAATAAGTATTTTGATTAAGTAAATAAAAAATTTGATTATTAAATAAATTGTCTGCTTGGAAGTAAGCGTAATAACCAAAACCCACGCCCATAGCAATAAGTGTAAAAGCTATAGGAAAGCCTAATAAAACTAGAAAGATAAACATTGAAAGCATTAACATAGCTACTTGTGGATCAGTCATTTAATTATCCTTTCCTAATGCTTTTTTTCTTCTTAGTTCTTCTTGTTGTTGTCTAATTAAGTCTTCTTCAGTTTCTCTGACATCTTCATGTCTTTTCATCCATGTGCCATTTCTAATACAAAGAATACATCTCATAGATTCCGAGATTCCTTGTAATATTAGTAATCCTCCAGCAAGAGGTATTAGAGATTTAAAAAAATAAATTTGAATTCGAGCAGGGCTATTCCAGCTAACTTCTTTATATCTCCAAGAGTCACTAGCTATTTCATAACCAAACCAAACTAAAGCCAACATCCCAGGAAAAAAGAAAAATATATAAAGTATTAAATCCACCCATGCCTGCGCTTTAACAGGAAACAATCTATATAAAACATCTCCTCTTACATGAGCATCTTGTGCTAATGCATATGCTCCTGCCATTAGAAACAGCCCACCATACATTTGGACCATCATATCAAACGCCCAAACTGTTGGAGCGTTTAACACATATCTTACAAAAACCTCATAGGTAACTGAAAGAGTCAATATAAGGATACACCAACCAAAAGCTCTTCCAATCCATATACTTAAACTTTCAAAGAAATAAATAAATTTTTCCACAAACCCCTCTAACTAGGAAATAGTTTATATAAAACTGCGTAAAACTCAATAAGAAAGGGCGGCCTTTTAGACCGCCCTTAATAATAATATGTCAACTTAAATATTTAAATTGCTTTTGTTGGTTCACCGAAGTGATGTTTGTAAGCCATTCCATAATCAGGCTGGTTAAGCAATAAATATGCCATAACTTTTTTAGCATATACTTTTTGTGAATCGACAACTTCTTTAAAGAAAGCATCTTCCTTTGAGAATTTGTCCGTAATCACATCCCATGCCTTCAACTGATCTTGCATAACACCGTCTGGCGTTCTGTAAACGTTAACACCAAGCTTGTTTTTTAATTTAACAAGGTCATCGGCATATCTTAACGTGTTGTGCCAGAAGAAGTTAGAGTTTTCAGCTTCAGAAGCATACTCAAGAATTTTTTGTAATTCTGGAGCAAGACCATCAAATTTTTTCTTGTTAAATGTAATCTCAAAAGCTTCTTGAGATTGGTGAAAACTTGCTAAGTGATAATGTTTTGATACATCTTGCATACCAAAGTCACTATCAGAAGTTGGGTTATTAAACTCAGCAGCATCAATTAATCCACTCTTCATTGCTGGTTGAATTTCTCCACCAGGTAATTGAACAACTGACATTCCCATTTCTCCTAGAACGTCTGCAGCTAATCCCACAGTACGATATTTCAAACCTTTCATTTGAGAAGATTTTTTGATTTGCTCTTTAAACCATCCAAGTGGTTGAGCAGGCATTGGACTATTGAAGAAACTAACAAGGTTTAATCCTAAACTTCCCATCAGTTTATTGAATAGTTGCATACCACCTCCGTACTGTATCCAACCTAGCAACTCTTGTGCACTCCAACCCCAACATGGGCCTGTACCGAAAAGAGAAGCAGCAGGTGATTTACTGTACCAATATGCTGGTACATAGTGAGCTCCATCTAGAACTCCTCTGTGAACAGCATCTTGCATTTGACTTGTTTTCACTACAGAATTTACAGGTAGCAAATCTATTTTTAAACTACCGCCCGCCATATCGTTAACTCTTTTAACGTAGGCTTGTGCATTCTCTAGGAAAATTCCACCACCCCAAGCAGCTTGTACTTTTAAAGTAGTTGCAGCTTTAGCAATGGAAGGCATAGCCAGTGTAGCAGCAGTAACAGCACCTGTTGCTGCAGCAGCTTTAAAGAACTTACGTCT
>CAZAGV010000009.1:6691-25405 GCA_964484975.1 uncultured Candidatus Pelagibacter sp. | reverse complement strand
ACACCTCCTTCTGGACCCATATCTACTATATAATCAGCAGTTTTAATAACATCTAGATTATGCTCTATAACTACTACCGTATTACCTGTAGCAACGAATGTATGTAATATTTCTAATAATTTTTTTATATCATGTTGATGCAAACCTGTTGTTGGTTCATCCAATATATACATAGTTTTACCTGTTGATCTTTTTGATAATTCTTTAGCAAGTTTAATTCTTTGAGCTTCGCCACCAGATAAAGTTGTAGCCTGTTGACCTATTTTTATATAACCAAGTCCTACTTTTTTTAATGTTAATAATTTTGATCTTATATTAGTAATATTTTCAAAATGTTCACATCCTTCGTCTACTGTCATATTTAAAACATCAGCAATACTTTTGCCCTTAAATTTAACTTCCAAAGTTTCTCTATTATATCTGGTTCCTTTACATTCGTCGCATTGAATATAAACATCGGGTAAAAAATGCATCTCATAAGTGATTACACCATCACCTTCACATGCTTCACATCTTCCACCTTTAACATTAAAAGAAAATCTACCAGGTTTATATCCTCTGCTTTTAGATTCAGGTAATGCTGTAAACCAATCTCTTATAGGTCCAAAAGCACCAGTATAGGTTGCTGGATTAGAGCGAGGAGTTCTGCCGATTGGAGATTGATCTATATCAATAACTTTATCTATTAACTCAATGCCACTAAATCCTTTAAAAGGTTTGGGTATTTTTCTCGATTTATTATTATTTAATGAAAGATTTAAAGCATTATATAAGGTTTGCAAAATCATAGTTGATTTACCACTACCTGATACACCAGTAACACAAGTTAAACTCCCTAAAGGAACTTTTAAATTTACGTTTTTTAAATTATTGCCTGTTGCTCCAATTATTTCTAAAAACCTTCCATTTTTTGCAAGCCTTCTTTTTTTTGGAATTGGTATATAATATTTATGTGACAAATATTTTCCAGTTATACTTTTTTCGCTTTCTACAATATCATCATAATTTCCTTGAACAACAATTTCACCGCCATCTATTCCTGCTTTTGGGCCTAAATCAATTATATGATCGGCGCTCTCCATTGTTTCGGTATCATGCTCAACAACTATAACAGTGTTTCCTAAATCTCTTAATCTTTTTAGAGCATTTATTAATTTAATATTATCTTTTTGATGTAATCCTATCGACGGTTCATCTAAAACATATAGAACACCGGTAAGGCCAGACCCTATTTGTGAAGCTAATCTTATTCTTTGAGACTCGCCTCCTGATAAAGTTCCAGACTCCCTTGAAAGCGTAAGGTAATCTAAACCAACGTTTAATAAAAAATCTAATCTTTCGTTTATTTCCTTTAATATATGTTCAGCAATTTTTAGTTGTGTATTATTTAATTTTTTTTCAAGTGAATTAAACCAAACTATGGCGTCTAATATTGACTTTTCTGTTATTTCGCTGATATTAAATTTGTCTATTTTTACACATAAAGCTTCTTCTTTTAATCTATAGCCATTGCATCTTTCGCATTTTGTATCTGATTGATATTGTGAAATTTCTTCCCTTTTCCAATCACTTTCAGTTTCTAAATATCTTCTTTCTAAATTATTTATTACACCTTCAAAAGTTTTTTTGTGTGAATATTTTTCATATCCATCATCATAATTAAACTTAATTTCTTCATCATCAGAACCATAAAGAATAATATCTTTAATTTTTTTTGGTAGTTTTTCCCATTTTTGATCTAAGGAAAAATTATAATGTTTTGAAAGAGAAGATAAAGTTTGAGCATAATATAAAGTTGATGACTTCGCCCAAGGAACAATCGCGCCATCGGCAATTGTTTTTTTTTCATTAGGAACAACCAAATTTGCATCAACATTTAATTTCACGCCAATTCCATCACACTCTTCACACGCACCATAAGGGCTATTAAATGAAAATAATCTTGGTTCAATTTCTTCAATTGTAAATCCACTTTCTGGACATGCAAATTTTGTTGAGAAAATTATTTTTTCTATTTTTCTAAATTTTTTTGGCAATGTTTCGTTTTCATATTCTACAAATAATAAACCATTTGCCAAATTTATTGATGTTTCAACGCTTTCTGCCAATCTATTTCCAAGTGAAGAATTTATTACTATACGATCTACAAGAACAGATAAATCATGTTTAATTTTTTTATTTAGTTCTGGAACATTATCAATTTCATATAATTTGTTATCTATTTTGATTTTTCTAAAACCTCTTTTTTTATAAGATATAATATCTTTTTTATATTCACCTTTGCGCCCACGAACTACAGGAGCATATAAATATATTGTTGATTTTTTTGGCAGTTCTTTAATTTTATCAACAATTTGTGAAATAGTTTGTGATGTAATAGGTTTTCCAGTAAATGGTGAGTAAGGTATACCAACTCTTGAATACAAAACTCTCATGTAATCATAAATTTCAGTTACAGTAGCAACGGTTGATCTTGGATTTTTAGAAGTGTTTTTTTGTTCAATTGATATAGCTGGACTGAGACCTTCAATTAAATCAACTTTTGGCTTTTTCATCTTATCTAAAAATTGTCTTGCATAAGCAGATAAACTTTCAACATATCTTCTTTGACCTTCTGCATAAATTGTGTCAAATGCTAAAGATGATTTTCCTGATCCAGAAAGTCCTGTTATGACAACAAATTTGTCTTTTGGAATCTCTAATGAAATATTCTTCAAATTATGTTCTTTTGCACCTTTAATAACTATCTTTTTGAGCATAATTTTTGTTGCTTTAATTTAATTAAATTAATATTCAAGTAAAATTGTGATATATATATATATAAATCAAATCAATAAAATTTAAATTTTATGGCAGGAAGCTTAAATAAAGTGTTGTTAATTGGTCGTTTAGGAGCAGACCCAGAAATTAAACAAATGGTTAACGGCAAGAGTGTAGCAAGATTGAGTTTGGCGACAAGTCAATCATGGAAAGACAAAAATACAGGTGAAAAAAAAGAAAAAACAGAATGGCATAGAGTAGTTGTTTTTAATGAAGGTCTTGTAAATGTTGTTCAGCAATATTTAAAAAAAGGTGCCCAAGTCTATATCGAAGGACAATTAAGCACAAGAAAATGGAAAGATGAAAAAACTGGACAAGATAAATATTCAACTGAAATTATAATTCAAGGTTTCAATTCATCCTTAACTATGCTTGGTGGTGGAAATCAAAGCTCTATATCTTCTCAAGACAAAAAACAGAACTTTGATCAAGATGTTCAACCATCACAAAACGAATTGGATGACGACATTCCATTTTAGTTTTTATGCAAAAAGACGAAATTTCTAAAAGCCAGAATATAAAAACAATCTCAATGTATGATGAAATGAGTTCATCATATTTATCTTATGCAATGAGTGTAATAATAAGTAGAGCGCTCCCAGATGTAAGAGATGGACTAAAACCAGTACATAGAAGAATAATTTTTGCAATGCATAAAGGTGGTTTTGATTGGTCAAAACAATTCAGAAAATCTGCAAGAATAGTTGGTGATGTTATTGGTAAATATCATCCTCATGGTGACCAAGCTGTTTATGATGCATTAGTAAGAATGGTTCAAGACTTTTCAATGAGCTTACCTCTTATTGACGGGCAAGGTAATTTTGGTTCTATCGATGGAGATCCTGCTGCTGCGATGAGATATACTGAAACTAAATTAGCAAAAATTTCTCAATTCTTAATTGACGATATCGAAAAAAATACTGTTGAATTTAAAAGTAATTATGATGAAACCGAAAAAGAACCAGTAGTTCTTCCCGCACAATATCCAAATTTACTTGTAAATGGAGCTGGAGGTATTGCTGTAGGTATGGCTACAAGTATTCCTCCTCATAATTTAGGAGAAATTATAGATGGAACTCTTGCATTGATTAATAATAAAAATATAAAAATTAAAGAATTGATGAAACATATTCCAGGTCCAGACTTTCCTACTGGTGGTATTATTATTGGAAAAAACATTATAAAAGAAGGTTATAAAAGTGGAAGAGGTTCATTTAAAATAAGAGGTGAAATTACAGTAGAAAATTTAAAAAATAATAGAGATAGACTTGTAATTACATCCATCCCATATCAAGTAAATAAATCAATATTAAATGAAAGAATAGCTGACCTAGTTAGAAATAAAAAAATTGAAGGAATAAGAGATATTAGGGATGAATCAAATAGAGAAGGTATAAGAGTTGCTATAGATTTAAGGTCAGGCGTAGAACCTGAAACAATAAAGAGACAGCTTTTTAAATATACTTCAATTGAAAGTTCTTTTGGTTTTAATACTTTAGCTATAGTTAACAACAAACCTAAAACGTGCAATCTTAAAGAATTTTTAGAACAATTTCTAATATTTAGAGAAGATGTTGTAATTAAAAAAACTAAATTTGATTTAAAAAAGACTGAAGATAGAGCTCATATTTTAATTGGATTATCAATTTCTGTAGAAAATTTAGATAAAATTATAAAAATTATTCGTGCATCAAAAAATCCTGATGAGGCAAAGAAAATTTTATTAAAAAATAAATGGAAAAGCGTAAAATCTCAAAAATTTATTAAATTAATTGAAAATAAAAAAAATACATCTCAATATGTTCTTACTGAGCCACAAGTAAACGCTATTTTAGAATTAAGACTTCAAAAATTAACTGCACTTGGTATTAATGAAATAGAATTGGAAATCAATAAATTATCTAATTTAATATTACATTATAAAAAAATTTTAAATTCAAAAAAAGAACTACTTAAAGTCATAAGTAATGAATTAAAGTCTATAAAAGAAAAATTTTCTGTTCCAAGAAGAACTCAAATAATTGATGCAATATTGAATTATGATATTGAAGAAACTATTCAAAAAGAAAGCGTTATAATAACTGTTACTTTACAAGGATACATAAAAAGGGGAGCACTTAAAACTGTTAAACAACAGAAAAGAGGTGGCAAAGGCAAAACGGGTATTATCACTAGAGATGAAGATTCCGTAGTTCAGACTTTATCTGTAAACACGCACACCCAAGTTTTATTCTTTTCTACAGAAGGACTGGTTTACCGTGTTAAAGCATGGAAAATTCCTGAAGGCTCGTCAATTTCAAGAGGTAAATCTTTATTTAATATATTGCCATTAAAAAACCATCAATCCATTAGTTCAATTATGCCTTATCCTGACCAGAACACTGATTCTAAGGGAATGTATATAATTTTTGCCACTTCAAATGGCAAAATTAGAAAAAATAACCTAGAAGATTTTTCTTCAATAAATACATCGGGCAAAATTGCAATGAAATTGGATGGTAACGATAAAATAGTTGGTGTTAAAATTTGCAAAGATGATCAAGATATAATTTTAAGCACTAAACTTGGTAAATGTATTAGGTTTGAATCAAAAAAACTTAGAGTTTTTAAAGGAAGATCCTCTAAAGGCATCAGAGGTATTAACTTACAACAGAATGATCATATTGTTTCTTTATCAATAATTAACCATGATAATATAAAAAAAAATGGAAAATTAGATAAGAATCAGAAAGCTGAACTGCAAGCTAAAGAAAAATTTATATTGTCAATAACTGAAAATGGTTATGGAAAAAGAACTAATCATAACGATTATAGAGTCACCAATAGAGGCGGAAAAGGAATTATAGGAATAGTTAATTCATCAAGAAATGGCAATGTTTCCTCTTCTTTTCCAGTTAATGAAGGAGACGAAATACTAATCTCTACAAACAAAGGTAGAGTGATTAGAACTTTAGTAAAAGAAATTAGGGTTGCTGGAAGAAACACTCAGGGTGTCAGAATAATTAAACTTTCTGGAGAAGAAAAAGTAGTTTCTGCAATTAAAATTGATGATAATTTAATTTAATGAAAAAAATTGCTATATATCCGGGAACCTTTGATCCTATCACTTATGGTCATATTGATGTAATACAGAAATCTTTAAAAATTTTTAGTAAAATAATTATTGCAATAGCTAATGGCGATCAAAAGAATTATCTATTTTCTGCTGAAGAAAGAATTGAAATAGTAAACAAAGCTATTTTTTCGGATTTAAAATTTAATAAAAATAAAATAAAAGTAATTTTATTTAATTCTTTAACAACAGAATTATGCAATAAATATAAATCAAATATTATTTTAAGAGGTTTAAGAGTAGCTTCAGATTTTGAATATGAATTTCAATTAGCTGGAATGAATAAAAAACTTAATAGAAATATAGAAACAATTTTTTTAATGTCCGAAGCTAATAATCAAGTTATTTCGTCAACTCTTGTAAAAGAAGTTGCTAAGCTAAATGGTAATATAAAAAAATTTACAACCAAAAGTACAGTTAATTCATTAAAAAAAAAATATGAATAGATATCTAGTTAATATAATATTTATTATTAGCTTGATATTTTTTAATAAAGCTTATTCAAAGGAGAATATAATGATATTAAAACTTAAATCTGGTGATGTAAAAATAGAATTGTTTGCTGATATAGCGCCAAAACATGTTGAGCGAATAAAAAAACTTGCAAATGATGGTTTATATGACAATGTTGTTTTTCATAGAGTTATTGATGGATTTATGGCTCAAACAGGTGATGTTAAATTTGGTAATTCATCTTCAAAAGATTTTGATTTAAGAAGAGCAGGAATCGGTGGTTCTGATTTGCCTGACTTACCAGCAGAATTTAGCGATTTACCTCATGAAAAAGGAACTGTTTCTATGGCTAGATCATCAGATCCAAATAGTGCCAATAGTCAATTTTTTATATGTTTTCAGCCTGCTCCTTTTTTAGATAGAAATTATACTGTATTTGGAAAAGTAATTGAAGGAATGGAGCACGTTGACAAAATTAAAAAAGGTGATGGTCAAAACGGAGCTGTTTCTGATCCAGATAAAATTATAAGTTTTAAATCTTTATAATTTAAATATTAATGGCATTAAAAAAGTTTACTTTTAATGTTATAGAAAAAGACAAACAAGCCAGAATAGGTTTAATAAAAACTCAAAGAGGAAATATACATACGCCAGTTTTCATGCCTGTTGGCACTCAAGCTACAATTAAAGGTACATTTATTGACGATATAATTAAAACTGGTAGTGAAATTATACTATCAAATACTTATCATTTAATGCTTAGACCCGGGGTTAAAAGAATAGAATCATTGGGAGGTTTGCATCAATTCATGAATTGTAAATTACCAATACTTACTGACTCGGGTGGTTTCCAAGTAATGTCATTGTCCAAACTTAATAAAATTGATAGAGAAAAGGGAGCAATATTTCAGTCTCACATAGATGGCAAAAAATTTATTTTAAGTCCTGAAGAAAGTATAAAAGTTCAAAAATCTCTTAATTCAGACATTGTAATGGTTATGGATGAGTGTCCAAAAAAAAGTAATGATTATAAAAAAATTAAAAAATCTATGGAGTTATCAATGTATTGGGCTGATAGGTCTAAAAAAGCTTTTGGAGAAAATCCTCAGAAGGCAATTTTTGGAATAATTCAAGGAGGTTTGTTCAAAGATTTAAGAATTAATTCTTTAGAACAGCTGCTAAATATTGATTTTAATGGATATGCTATTGGTGGTCTGGCTGTAGGAGAGCGTCAAAATGAAATGTTTAATGTTTTAGATGATATAACAAATTTAATGCCAAAAGATAAACCAAGGTATTTAATGGGTGTCGGTACTCCATCTGATATATTAGGTGCTGTAAAAAGAGGCATTGATATGTTTGATTGTGTTTTGCCAACCCGCTCTGGAAGAACAGGCTTAGCTTTTACATGGAATGGACGTATAAATATTCGTAATTCAAGATATCAAAATGATAACAAGCCTCTTGATATTAATACAAATAATTTTAATTTAAATAAGTATTCAAAAAATTATCTAAATCATTTATTTAATACGAATGAGATGCTTGGATCAATGTTATTAACATTACATAATATTAATTTTTACCAAGAGTTGATGTCTGCAATTAGAAAAAATATTAAAAATGGTACATTTCATCAGTTTCACGATAAATATATTAATAAGCTATAATATTTAAGATTGATTAAATAAAAAAAATCAATATAAGAAACGACGTTGGGCCCTTAGCTCAGTTGGTAGAGCAATTCCCTTTTAAGGAATGGGTCGTTGGTTCGAGTCCAACAGGGCTCACCACTAAATAAATTAAGTTTGGTTTATTGGTGGATATTTTATTATAATATCATTCACCCACTCATTAATATTTTTAATTCTGTTATCAGATGATGGGTGTGTACTCATAAATTCCGGAGGTTCTTTTCCTTTGTTTGATTTTTTCATTCTTTCCCAAATTTTTGATGTTTCTCTAATATCGTAGCCAGATAAGGATGAGAATATTAAACCCAAATAATCAGCTTCGCTTTCTTGTTTTCTGTTAAATGGATTTAAAATGCCCATTTGAGTTAATAAACCAACAGTATTCATACCGGTAGTTCTATTAACCGTCGAAAGTTTACCCCCAGATAAAATATCAGTAACTTGTAAAACAACATTTGTAGCAACATTACGACTTGCCCTTTCCACAGAATGTTTGGCTACAGCATGTGCTATTTCATGGCCCATAACAGCCGCAAGTCCATTAGTATTTTTTGTAACTTCTAATATTCCAGTGTAAACAGCAATTTTACCACCAGGCATACACCATGCATTTTTAACTTTTTTATTGTCTATTAAAATATATTCCCAATCGAATCCAATTGTAGGGTCATCTATATTTGACCTTTCGAAATATTCGCTTATTGAATATTCAATTCTTTTACCTATGTCTTTTATTTCATTAAGTTGATTAATGTCATCACTTAATTTCTCTTTTTCTTTAACTTTCTCATAAATTTGTGCTGCCTGAGCATTAAGTTTAGATTCTGGAATTAATTTTAATTGTCTTCTATCTGTAATAGGAACTGTCGTACATGAAGAAATTCCTAATGATAAACAGCCGCATCCGAGAACTTGTAAAAAAAATCTTCTATCCATTTATTCAATTTATCTGAATTTATTAATAATAGATATAAAGTACAACATTATATTTGAATGATATGCTCGATTTAATCAAAATATTTGCTATATAATACCATGTATTATAATGAAAAAAATTAGAATAAAAAAAATATCTTTAGCTGCGAGATTGAGAAACTATTTTATTACTGGAATAATAGTTTTAGTTCCACTAGGATTTACTTTATATTTAACAATATTTTTAGTATCTGTTTCATCTAAACTTATACCTGAAGAAATTAATCCTAATAGTTATTTACCATTTTCAATTCCAGGTCTAGAAATTGCTTTATCTATAATTTTTATTACTTTAATTGGTTTTATTTCTTTATCATATATAGGAAAAAGAACTTTGAAATTAATAAATGATCTATTAAAAAAAATACCTTTTCTTAGATCTATATACTCGGCTATAGGTCAAATGACTGAATCATTTGCAAGTAAAAAAGGCAAAAAAAAGAGTGTAGTTTTAGTTCAGTATCCTTCAAAGGGCTCGTGGGCAGTAGGTTTTGCCACAAGAGATAATAAAGGTGAAATTAGTAAAAAAACTAATGATAAGTTAGTAAATGTTTTTATTCCAACTACTCCAAATCCAACTAGTGGATTTTTATTAATGTTTCCAAAAAAAGAAGTTATTTATTTAGATATGAGTTTTGAAGAAGCTTCAAAATTTATAGTCTCTGCTGGCACTTCTATTCCAAAGAGTTAAACAAGATCATTTAAAATATCAGCCCTATCATATAACTTTAAAAGTGTCATATATTTATTTAAATCTTGATCTTCTAATTCTATTTTTTTAACTTCTTTTTCTGCTAACAAAAAGAGATCTTCATTTAAAACTGGGTCAGCTAGTCTGAAACTTTGTAATCCACTTTGTTTGAAGCCAAGAAGATCTCCATAACCTCGCAGCTTCATATCTTCTTTTGATATTTTAAAACCATCACTTGTACTTTTTAAAATATTTATTCTTTTTTTTGCATTTTCACTTAAATTAGATTTAAACATTAAAACACAGTAAGATTCCTTATTGCCACGACCAACACGTCCTCTTAGCTGGTGTAGTTGCGATAGTCCAAACTTGTTGGCATTTTCAATAATAATTATATTTGCGTTAGGAAAATCAATCCCAACTTCTATAACAGTTGTTGAAACTAATATGTCTATTTTTTTATTTAAAAAATTTAGCAATATATTGTTTCTTTCATCTTTATCCAGTGAACCATGTAAAAGACCAACTTTATTTTTAAATATTTTTTTTAAAGTTTCATATCTTTTTACAGAAGATTGGTGATCTACTTTTTTCGACTCTTCTATCAATGGACATACCCAAAAAACTTGGTTTTTTTGGTTAATTTGTTTTTCAACAAATTTTATAATCTCGTCAATTTTAGTTTCTAATTTGCTATATGTTTTAATTTCTTTTCTATTCTTGGGTTTATTTTTTATTATTGAAGTATCCATATCACCAAAAACAGTCATTATCATAGTTCTAGGAATGGGTGTTGCTGACATAACTAATACATCGCAATTTTTTCCACCTTTATCAGAAAGTTTCTTTCTTTGTTTAACACCAAATTTATGCTGTTCATCAATAATTATTAAACCAAGTTTGCTATATTTGATTTTTTCTTGAAAAAGAGAGTGTGTTCCAATTAAAAAATTAATATTATTATTATTTAAATCACTAAGTATTTTCTTTCGTTCTTTATGTTCAGTTTTACTAGTTAAAATTTTAATATTAATATTTTTATCAAATAATTTGCCTGCAAGATTGTAGTGTTGTTTGGCAAGTATTTCTGTTGGAGCCATTAGAGAAACTTGAAAACCACTTGAAATAACATTGGCAGAAGCAATCAATGCAACAATAGTTTTTCCACTTCCAACATCTCCCTGTAAAAGTCTAAACATTTTTTGATTTGATTTTAAATCATTATTGATTTGTTTGATTGCAGTTTTTTGATCATTTGTTAATTCAAAACCAATCTTGTTTTTTATTTTAATAAATTCTTTATTGTTGAATTTTTTGCTTATTTTTTTAATTTTTTTGATTGTTTTTCTTACCTTTGAGTTAATTAAAAAAGTTGAAATTATTTCATCAAATATGAGTCTATTTAAAAAATTTCCTTTTTTTTTTACATTTTTTGGATCGTGTAATTCAAGTAATGCATTTTTCCATGTAATGAAATTGAATTTTTTTAAAATCTCATCACTTAACCATTCTTTTAAATCAGGAATATTTTTTAATACTTCTTTGATTAAAGTATTATATTTTTTTTCAGTAAGTCCTTCTGTAAGACTATAGTTTGAAAAAATTTTTTTTATAGAATCTGTATTTGTTGATATGTAAGTTGGGTTTGTTATTTGATATTTTTTTTTATAATAACCAATTTTTCCACTAATAGTAACTGATGAATTTATTGGTAGTATTTTTTTAATATAACCTTCATAACTATTAAAAAAAATACATTCTATTTTTCCTGTATCATCTTCACAAAATACTCTATTAGGTAAATTTCTAATTCTTGGAAAATTGTATTTTATAACATTAACTGTAATTGTTTGTATTTTTCCTATTTGTAATTCATTTATTTTAACCAAATTTGTTCTGTCTATTGAACTTCGTGGAAGGTTCCAAAGTAAATCAAACACAGAATTAATGTTCTTTTTTTTGAATAATTTTGAAGTTTTTATTCCTATACCTTTTATTCTATTGATATCCTGCAATAAGTATTCATAACTATTCATTATTTTATATATATATCGATGTTCAAAAATAAAGAAGAGGTTAAAAATAAAATTATTTATAGAGCTTCATACAGAGGTAGCAAAGAAATGGATATACTAATGACCAACTTTGTTAAATCTATAATTAATGATTTAAGTTTAACAGAGTTAAAAGAACTAGATTTGTTAGTTAATTTAGATGACGAAAGCCTAATAAACATTAAAAATAATATTTTAAACGACAAAATATCTCTTACAAATTTAGTTAAAAATTTTCAAAAATTTTAATTTAATGGCGGAGAGACTGGGATTCGAACCCAGGAAAGAGTTGCCCCTTTGCCGGTTTTCAAGACCGGTGCTTTCAACCGCTCAGCCATCTCTCCGTTTCGATGTTTTTATAAGTAAAATTATTAAATTCAATAAAAAAATAGTATAAGAAGCATTCATTTCTATCTATTATGAATACTAAAGAATTTAAAAATGGAGTTTTATCTGCAACCATAGGATCATTATGGTGGGGTGTCTTAGGTACTTATTTTTTTCAATATATTACTTTTGCTGGAACATTAGAGGTTGTTGTTCATAGATGTATATGGACAAGTTTTTTTTTACTCTTAACTACTACAATATTAAAAAAATGGCATTTATTAAAAAAAATTTTAATAAACAAAAAAAATTTTTTTATTTTATTTATAACGAGTTTTTTAATTTTTGGTAATTGGTCTACTTGGATTTATGCTGTTTCAACAAATAGAATTATTGATGCTAGCTATGGTTATTTTATATTTCCAATTTTAAGTGTTTTTTTTGGTTATTTATTTTTAAATGAAAAACTTAATAAAAAAAGAATTTTTTCAATTCTTATAGTTATTTGTTCTTCAATTTATTTATCTTTTAATTTAACATCATTTCCATGGGTTGGTATAGTTGTTGCTTTATTATGGGCAACATATAATCTATTAAGAAAACTAATCAATGTCGATACAGATATCGGATTGTTTATTGAAAGTCTTTTTATTTTGCCGATAGCACTTATTATATTTTATTTTATAGTTCAAAAAGGTTTAAATGATTTTTCATTATCTAATATGAAAAATATGTTTTGGCTATTTCTAGCTGGACCTATGACCGTGATTCCTTTGTTTATGTTTATTAAAGGTGTTGAAAATTGTGGTCTAAGTGCGTCTGGAATGATTTTTTTTATCACTCCTACTAGTCAATTTTTACTAGGTTATTTTTACTATAATGAACCTTTTTCTACAAACAAGCTCATAAGTTTTGTTTTTATATGGTTTGCTGTATTAATTTATTTAAGAGATTTATATGAAAATAATTAAAATTATATTTTACATCGCTTTAATCTCTTTAAATAATATTAATCCTATCTATGCAGAAGATTTTAATAGTTGGATAATTTCATTTAAAAATTATGCATTGAATAAAGGTATATCAAAAAAAACTTTAGATAAAACAATGTCTAAAATTAAATTCATTCCTAAAGTGATTGAATATGACAGATACCAACCTGAATTTTATGAGGATACAAATACGTATATAGGAAAAAGAACTTCAAATGAAAAATTAAAAAATGGTAAGAATTTATTTAATAAAAACAGCACTTTAATATTGAATGTTGAATCAAAATTTAATGTGGAAAAAGAGTTACTTTTATCCCTAATGGGAATTGAAACTAATTTTGGAAAGTACCTAGGAAAAATGGATATACTATCATCTTTAGCTACATTAAGTTTTGATAAAAGACGTAGTGAATTTTTTACTAAAGAATTAATTATTATTTTAAAATTAATTGACTCGGGAATTGTAGATAGTGACATTTTATATGGATCTTGGGCTGGCGCTTTTGGTAATTTTCAATTTATGCCATCTACTATTAAAAATTATGCTTTGGACTACAATAATGATGATTTAATTGACTTAAAATCTGTTGAAGATTCTTTTGCATCGGCTGCTAATTATATTAATAAATTAGGTTGGAATAAAAATAGCCCTTGTTTTTTTAAAATTAAGTTAAAAGAAAATATTCCTATAAAATATCTTAATACATCTGCAAAAAATATTAAAAATAAGAAAAAATTTAAATACTTTAAAAAATACATAGTTGATTATGATAAAATTAAAATTAATGAAAATTTAATTACTGGTATAATAACTCCAGATAGAGAAATAGTGGAAAATTCAAAATTATTAGAACCTGCCTATTTAACTTTTAATAATTATGAATTAATACTTAAATGGAACAGATCTTTAAGATTTGCGCTAGCTGTATGTACGTTAAAGGATAAATTTAGAAATGAATTATAAAATTTTTTTTGTATTTTTTTTGTTTATATACTCATGTACTACAAATAACATTAATAAATCTCAAAAAAAAGATATCATAGAATCTGAAATTTATTCAAATAAAGGATTTACACTACTTTATACTGAAGATTTAAAAAAAAAAAAATTAATTAACAAAAAAATTGTAGAGAGATCTTTAATTATTTTTCAAAGAAATCTTAAAAAAAACACAAATGTTAAAATTACAAACCTTTTAAATAACAAATCAATACTAGTAAAAGTTGGTGTGAGTGCCAATTATCCAAATTTTTTTAATTCAGTTGTATCTCAAAGGATATATGAAGAACTAGAACTAAATGATTCAGAACCATATGTTCAAATAACAACTGTATCTGAAAACTCAACTTTTCTTGCGAAAAAAGCCAAAATGTACGACGAAGAAAAACAGGTCGCGGAAAAAGTCCCAGTTGAAGGTATTAGTATAAATGATTTAAGTTTAAATAAAAAAGAAAAGAAAAAAGATCAGAAAAAAGACAAATTTAATTATATAATTAAAGTTGCAGATTTTTATTATGAAAATACAGCAATTATGATGCAAAAAAGAATAAAAGATGAACTAAATCTAAACAATTCTAAAATTTCTAAAATTTCTAATACAAATTTTAGAGTATACTTTGGTCCATTCAGTAATATAAAATCTTTAAAAAATGCATTTGATGATATAACTCCTTTAAATTTTGAAAACATAGAAATAATAAAATTATGAAAAGAATATTTATAACAACAGTTTTGTTATTTTTTGCTATTTTTTATACAAAAGTTTATTCTTCTGAATTTGATATAAAAGCAAAAACTGCAATATTGCAAGATTACTTATCAGGTAAAATACTTTTTGAAAAAGATCCTGATTTGCCAATATTTCCTGCATCAATGACAAAAATAATGACCACTATAATTGCTTTTGATTTAATTAAGCAAGGTCAATTAAAACTTGATGAAAAATTTTTTGTTTCAGAAAATGCCTGGAGACTTTCTCAAGCAGGTTACTCTTCTATGTTTATAATGGTGGGTGATCAAATAACTGTTGAAGATCTTTTAAGAGGCATAATTGTTTCATCAGGGAACGATGCATGCATTGCATTGGCCGAGGGTATTGCTGGAACAGAAGAAGAGTTTGCTATTATGATGACTTCAAAAGCTAATGAAATTGGAATGGAAAATACGAACTTTGCAAATTCATCAGGTATAAATCATCCTAATAATCTTTCTACTGTAAGAGATATAGCAATTATGTCTAATTACTTAATTAAAAATTATCCAGAATTTTATGAATATTTTAAAGAAAAAGAATTTACTTGGGATAGAACTGGAGGCGAACCCATTACACAAGGAAATCGAAATCCTCTATTATATAAAAATATTGGAGCGGATGGAATAAAAACAGGTTTTCTTGCTTATGAAAAATATTCTTTAGCTGCATCTATCATAAGAAATAATAGAAGATTAATTAGTGTTGCTAGTGGCTTTAAATCAAGAAATTCAAGGTCAAAAGAATCCCAAAAACTTTTAACATGGGGTTTAACTAGTTTTGACACAATTGAAATTGCCAAAAAAGGAATTAACATTCTAGAACTTGATGTTTGGCTTGGACAAAATGATAGAGTGGGTGTTTATAGTGATACAGATATTTATAAAACTATTAAAAAAGCGAGACTTAAAAAACTAGAAGCCAAAATAATATATGATGGACCAATTCAAGCTCCAATAAAAAAAGGTGATACTGTTGCAAAACTTATAATTAATTATGATGGAAATTTAATATCAGAACATAATCTTTTAGCCTCAGAAAGTATTAATAAAAAAAATATTATATCCAGAATTTTAAAGTCAATAAATTATTTAATCTGGGGTGATGTATAAATATCCAATTATAGTTTTCGAAGGTATTGAAGGTTCTGGTAAAAGCTTTCATATTAATAATGTAGAAAGACATTTAAAAAAAAAAAAAATTAAATATTTAAAGTTGAGAGAGCCGGGTGGATCAAAAAATTCAGAAAAGATAAGAAATTTAATTTTAGATAAAAGCTCAAATTTTAGTAAATTAACAGATCTTTTTCTTTATATAGCAGCTAGAAATGAAAATTATCAATCGATAATAAAAAAAAATTATAAAAAAAAAATAATATTAATTGATAGATTTATAGATTCTACTATTGCTTATCAACATTATGGAATGGGTATTAATAAAAAACTTATTATTCATTTAAATAAATTCATATTAAAAAAAATTAGGCCAAGTTTTACTTTTTTAAATATAGTAAATATGAAAAATCTTAAATTAAGAATTAATAAAAGATCAAAAAAAAATAGATACGATAATTTTAATATAAATTTTTATAAAAAAGTTCAAAAAGGATACATTAGATTATCGAAAAATAAAAAAAACTATATGATTGTTGATTCTAATATGTCAATTGTTGAAAATAAGAAAATAATCTTAGAAAAAATTAATTCACTTTTATTAATATGAATATTGAACCATCAAATAATTCTACGCTCATAGGTTATAATGAAATTTTCTTAAATTTAAAAAATCTTTATGATAAAAATCTTCTTCCAAACAAAATAATTTTCTCAGGAATTAGTGGAATTGGAAAGTCAACTTTTGCTTATCATCTAGCTAATTATATTTTTTCTAAAAATGAAGATAACAAATATAATATAAAAGAAAATCTAATCTTGCAAAATAACCGCTCTTATAATTTAATTTTAAATAATTCACATCCTAATTTTTTTTTAATTTCTAATGACGATGAAAAAAAAAACATTCAAATTTCAAAAATAAGAGAAATGATTAATTTTACTAATAAATCTTCATTCAATGGTTATGGTAAAATTATATTAATTGATAATGTTGAATTTTTAAGCATAAATTCAATAAATGCACTATTAAAAGTGATTGAAGAACCAAATGAAAAAATATTTTTCTTTTTAATTCATAATAACAAAACAAAAATTCTTGATACGTTAAACTCACGATGCATTAAGTTTAATTTTTACTTGAAAAATGAGTATAAATTGAAAATTATTAATAAGATAACAAATTCTGATTTTTACCACGACTTAAACAAAGATTTTAAAAATAATTATAATTCTCCTGGAGATATAATCTCATTACATAATTTTTTTAAAAACAATAATATTGAATTTAATATATCAATAGATAATTTCTTAAAATTGATAATTGAAAAAAAATTATATAACAAAGATTTATTTATAAAAGATAAATTATCTTTTTTTATTGAATTATATTTTAATAAAAAATTAAATTACTTTAACTCTAAAGACAAAATTTATAACTTATATACATATTTTTTGTCCAAAATTCACGAATGTAACAAATTTAATCTAGACATTGAAAATGTTTTAATTGAATTAAATGGAAAATTGTTAAATGAATAAATGTTTTTTTATAACTACTCCTATATATTACCCTTCGGCAAGGCCACATATGGGTCATGCTTACTCAAGCATTGTTTCTGATGTAATAGCAAGATTTAAAAGATTAGATGGTTATAAAGTTGAGTTTTTAACTGGAACTGACGAACATGGTTTAAAGATTCAGCGTGCTGCTGAAGAAAAAGGTATTGATCCCAAAAAATTTTGCGATGAAATAAGCGAAACTTTTAGAAGCTTATCTAATACTCTTAACCTCTCAAATACAGATTTTATTAGAACTACTGAGGATAGACATATCAAATCAGTTCAAAACTTATGGAAAATTTTAGAAAAAAAAGATGAGATTTATTTGTCAAAATATTCAGGATGGTACTCAGTTTCTGACGAAGCTTTTTACAACGAGGATGAAATTAAAGAAGAAAACGGAGAGAATCTTTCTATAAACTCTGGATCCAAAGTAGAATGGGTTGAAGAAGAATCTTATTTTTTTAAACTATCAAAATGGGAAAATAAATTACTAAAATTTTACGAAAAAAACCCAGATTTTATTTTGCCTATTTCTAGACGAAATGAAGTTATAAACTTTGTAAAAAGTGGTCTTAAAGACTTATCAATAAGTAGAAAATCTTTTTCATGGGGAATAAAAGTTCCTAATAATGATGATCATGTAATTTACGTTTGGTTAGATGCTTTGACTAACTATATAAGTGCATTAAATTACCCAGATACAAAAAATAAAAAATATAAAGATTTTTGGCCAGCAGACATTCACATGATAGGAAAAGATATACTAAGATTTCATGCTGTTTATTGGCCAGCTTTTTTATTGGCTGCTGATTTACAGCCTCCAAAAAGAGTCTATGGTCATGGATGGATATTATCTGGTGAAGAAAAAATGTCTAAATCAAAAGGTAATATATTAGATCCTTTGGAAATTGTTGAAAAGTACGGTTTAGATCCTTTGAGATACTACTTACTTAAGGAAGTATCTTTTGGAAATGATGGAAACATCTCGCAAGATAAACTAGAAAGTTGCATAAATAGCGATTTAGCAAATAATTTTGGAAACTTGTGCCAAAGAGTATTTTCTTTTGTAGAAAAGAATTGTAATTCAAAAATTCCTTCTCCAGAAAAATTTAATACTAAGGACAATGAATTGTTGAATGAGATAATAAAAAAACTGCCTAAATTAAA